>NZ_JBLWEN010000015.1:0-44625 GCF_048287415.1 Candidatus Electronema sp. JM | reverse complement strand
TGCTGTAATTTCAAGTTCCATGTCTTCCTCTGTGTGCGGTTATATTCGTGCTGGACAGCAGAAATATAACACATGCGGGGAAGCATGGATTTTTCAAGATTTATAGGTCACAACTTGGGTTGTTGATAAGCAAATGATTCACGGCGCAACTTTTGGCGATGAATCAGAGTTGTTTATTATATAAATTATTTGGTTAGAGTTGGAGGCGGCAAGCAAAGCCATAACGAGGTGCAGCTTTTTATGGCGAAGTGTGTTTCTTTTAGATGGTCAATAGCGGAAAAATTGATAGAACAAGAATTGCCTTTCGTCTTATAATGAAATTACATCAGAATACATCAGAAAAATGTCATTAAAATAAACATACATCGCATCGCAATAACGGTGCATTCTGTTTTATTATTGAGATAATCGTTGACGGAATATCTGAAACTGACAGAACGAGATCGGGTTGTATAAGATAACAACCTATCTCTATCTTTGAGTAAGAGATGAAAATTTGGGAGATATTCGCCGGACTTGGGGTTCCTGGTCTTGCTATTGGTACGCTTTATATGCTGTTTCGGCAATTTCATTGGAAATTGCCGACGGTACCCAAAAGTTGGACAGGGCCACTTTTGCTAACTTTTATGCTCATAGTTGGAGGTGTAGTTTTTTATACATTGCATATTTGGGCACCTAACAAGTCTATAGATAATAATACCTACAAAAAAACAAAAAGAGATCTTTGGGTGCGTATTACATCACAAAATGTGATTTATCATACAATTCGTCAAGATTCGTCAGACAAAGATTACCTTGTAGTGTCTGACGGAAAAGTCACTGGCATCGTATCTGATCCAGCGAGCCATGTATATTTATTAATTCGTCGTTTTAACAGACCTCAATTTCTCAAATCATCTGAACAATGGATTCCAGAAAAATATTGGGGTATAAAAGAAGCAGTTGTTAAGGCAGGAGGCGATTGGGAAGGGATAATCTGTGATTACCCAGAGATAGAACATAATACTCCTGATTATGGTTATTGGGAATTAATGGCGATAGCAACATATGATAAAAATAAAATTGATTCTGAGATTGTTTGGCAAACATGCGGCATCAATCATTCAAATATATTGATAATTGGCAATACAGATAATACCTCTTGTTCTGAGACAGTTATTTCTATGCGGCCACCAATAAGTAAAAAAGGATATTATATAGATAAGTCGTTAGCTCCAAAAGAAACAACCTATTGTGTGTATTAATTTTCATGAAAATAAAAATTTTACATCCAGATAAAAATTTTACTTTCAGCGATTTTTTCGAGCTAGCCTACTCAACTGAAGATATTGTCCAAGAGTTTGGCTATAAATTTTCTTTTGAGCTGCTTACGTTGCCGAGAGAACATATCGCTGAAACTGCAGTGAAGGATTTTCAAGGGAGAATGATTAGAAGTTTGCCGAAAATCAGCCTGACTTCCGAAATCGGGAGAAGAGATTTTTTGATCGCTCCCGTATTGCTTAATCTTCTTGAATTTATAGATATAAAAATTTCTGCCGAATATCCTATAGATGTTGAGAAGAATTTGCGCGGGACTTTGGATTATTTAATCCGATCGGAGAAGAAGCTAACAGTAATTGAAGCAAAAAAAGGGGACATTGAGAAAGGCTTCACTCAGTTAGCTGTCGAACTGATCGCTATGGAAAAATACGAAGACGGGCAGCAGGATATTCTTTTCGGTGCTGTCACCACTGGCGATTTGTGGAAATTTGGCAAATTGGAATGTGCGGAAAAGAAACTCACAAAAGATATAAACAGCTATAGAGTTCCTGCTGATTTGCAGGAGCTTTTCAGTATTTTGATAGGAATATTGAAATAAACTTATGCCAACTGCATCTCATCTTTTCTCATCTGCTGCAAAAATTTACATCGCCGGGCATCGCGGTTTAGTTGGCAGCGCGATTTGCCGTGCGCTGGCGCAGGCTGGCTGCGTGAATCTGCTCACCCGCACCCACGCCGAGCTGGATTTGACGGATCAGGCTGCCGTGCGCCGCTTTTTTGCTGAGGAAAAGCCGGAATATGTCTTTCTTGCCGCAGCCAAAGTCGGCGGCATTCATGCCAACAACAGCAGCCCGGCTGATTTCATCCGCGACAACCTGCTGATTCAGACCAACATCATTGACGCGGCATGGCGCAGCGGCGTGAAGAAGCTGCTTTTTCTTGGCTCTTCCTGCATTTATCCCAAATTCGCACCGCAGCCGATGCGGGAAGAGCACCTGCTCACTGGCTCGTTGGAGCCGACCAATGAATGGTATGCCATTGCCAAAATTGCGGGCATTAAAATGTGCCAAGCGTACCGTAAGCAGTACGGTTTTGATGCCATCAGCTTGATGCCGACTAATCTTTATGGGCCGGGCGACAACTTTGATCTGCACAGCTCGCACGTTCTGCCTGCGTTGATCAGGAAATTCCACGAGGCAAAAAACAATAAACTGCCGGAAGTGGAAATTTGGGGCACTGGTGCGCCAAAGCGGGAGTTTCTTCATGTTGACGACCTTGCTGCAGCCTGTCTGTTCTTGATGGAACACTACAGCGATGCGGAAATTGTCAATGTCGGCTCCGGGCAGGAAGTCACCATTGCCGAACTGGCGGCCTTGATCAAAGATGTTGTCGGCTTCACAGGCAGAATTCGCTACAATACTGCCATGCCTGACGGCACACCGCGTAAGCTGCTTGATGTCTCCAAACTCTCTGCGCTTGGCTGGCAGAGCAAAATCTCTCTTGCGGAAGGCGTGGCATCAACCTACGCTTGGTTTCTCCAACATGGGCAAAATTCCCGCCTCTGATTTGCAATGCACAGCCTGCTTGCTTTCCTTCGCCTGCTGTATAACCGCCGCACCTTAATCACTGCGATGGCGGCGCGGGAGCTGCGTGTTCAATATGCAGGATCCTCGCTGGGGTTGCTCTGGACGCTGATTCATCCTGTGGTGATGATCACCGTATTTTGGTTCGTCTTCAGTATTGGATTTAAAGCGAAACCACTTAATGACGTGCCCTTTGTGGTCTGGCTCACGGCTGGTCTTGCTCCATGGTATATTTTTTCTGATATCATCAGCGGTTCGACCGGCATTATCGTCGCGCACGCTCATTTAGTGAAAAAAACGCTCTTTTCCTCCCAACTGCTGCCGCTGGTGAAAATGCTTTCCAGCTTGGCGACGCACGGCATTTTCATGGTGGTGCTCTTAGTGCTGCTGATTTTCCAGCGGATGCCAATTAGCCTGTATTATTTGCAAGCCCTGTATTATCTTTTTTGCCTGCTGACACTCTCGCTCGGCATTGCGTGGGGCTTGGCCGCCCTGAATGTCTTTATCCGCGACGTGGCCCAACTTGTTGCAGTTGCTTTGCAAATAGCTTTCTGGGTTACGCCGATTTTTTGGGATATCAGCATGATGACACCAAAGGTGCAGCGGTTGCTCAAGCTCAATCCGGCCTATTACATCGTACAGGGCTACCGGGAGTCATTCATCACTTTTCAGCCATTCTGGTCGCATCCTTTGCATACGGCCTATTATTGGCTGATTGCCTTGAGCACCTTGGTCGGCGGCGCATACATCTTTCGGAAGCTGAAACCTCAATTTCCTGACGTGCTGTAATCATGCCAGATTCGGTCATCGCGGTCCGCAACGTCAGCAAAGTGTACGCTCTGTACAGCAAGCCAGTGCATCGGTTGCTGGAGGTGTTTCATCCGGCAGGCAAAAAATACCACACGCCATTCCGCGCCTTAGACAGCATCAGCTTTGAGCTGGGCAAAGGCGAAGCTCTTGGCATCATTGGCCGCAACGGCAGCGGCAAATCTTCGCTCCTCCAGCTCATCACCCGCATTCAGCATCCGACCAGCGGCACGGTAGAAGTGCATGGCCGCATCTCTGCCTTGTTGGAGCTGGGCGCAGGTTTCAACCCAGAATTTACAGGCCGGGAGAATGTCTATCTCAATACTGCGATTCAGGGGCTTTCCGAAGAGGATACCGATGCCCGCTTTCAGCGCATCGCCGAGTTCGCTGATATAGGTGAATTCATTGACCGCCCGGTGAAGACCTATTCCAGCGGCATGTATGTCCGCCTCGCTTTTGCCGCTGCGGTCAGCGTGCAGCCGGAAGTGCTGATTGTGGATGAGGCGTTGGCTGTCGGCGATATTTTCTTCCAACAGAAGTGCATGACGCACATGAAGAAAATGATGGCAGGCTGCACTATTGTTCTGGTCAGCCACGACATGCACTCCATCGTCAATCTCTGTAACCGTGTGTTGCTGCTGGAGAACGGCAGAATCACCTTTGATGGCGATCCGGTGCAGGCGGTGAGCCTCTATACTAAAATCCTGCACGATGAGCAATTCAGCAGCGGCAGGAAAAAAAAGATGACAGCTGCAACCGCCGACCCGCCTCCTGCTGTGGAACGCAGTCCAGTTGAGGATATTTCTGAATGGCTTTCCGTGCCGCCAGAAAAACGCTCCGGGGCAGGACAGGCAGTAATTGAACGTCTGAGTGTCACCTGTGAAGGTAAACCGGTCAATTTGGTGCAAAAGGGCGATTTGATCAACATCCGCCTGCTGGTTCATGCGGAAACTGCCCTTGATGACATTATTTTTGGTTATAATATCCGCGACCGGGTTGGCAATGCCGTGTTTGGCGAAAACAGTCTATGTCTGAATGAGCCAGTTTCGCATCTTGCTGCCGGAACGAGTGTGGTTGAATACACATTTTATTGGCCTGAAGTCTATCCTGACACGTACACCATCACGGTCGGCATTGGTCAAGGACTGACTGCCCTTGATCATGTCATTCAATGCTGGGCGCACAATATGGTTTCCATGAATGCTATCGCACCAGGACGAGCTGTGCATGGCATGTTCAACAATAATCTGGTTTCGCTGGCGGTTTCATCATCTGGCAGTGCTGCATCAGCTTTATGAAAATAGGCTTTCTTCTCGGTTCTCCTGCAATCAGCGGAGGCAGCTATGTCATCTATGAACACGCCTCCCGCCTGAAGCGCAAAGGGCATCACGTTTCGATCATCACCCGGCAGAAAGTTCGCCAAGAAGAACACGCGTGGCATAGCTCTGCTGCCGAGCTGAACTGGCTGACCGTCAAACAGGCGCGGAAAGAGCAGTTTGATGTTGTGCTGGCCACTTGGTGGGAGACCTTTTTCTGGCTTCATCAGCTCAAAACTGTGCATTATGCCTATTTTGTTCAATCTATTGAAAGCCGCTTCTTTGATCCGCCCAATCCGCTCAATCCCCGCAACACGGAAAGCCTGATTTGGAAAAAGCTGTGCGAGAAGACCTATGCCTGCGCCATTCCGGTGATCACTGAGGCGGCGTGGATACAGAATTATCTGCATCAGCATCATAATAGCTGGCCGTTTTTGGTGCGCAACGGCATCCGCAAGGATATCTACTCGCCTGAGGGCAAAACGGTGGAACCTCGGCAGCCGGGCCGTTTGCGGGTGCTGGTGGAAGGACCGGTTGAAGTGTCCTTCAAAAATGTGCCGCTCTCACTTCGGCTGGCGCGGCGGGCAGGTGCTGACGAAGTCTGGCTGCTCACTTCATCGGCTCTCCAAGAGCATCCTGATGCGGACCGAGTTTTTTCGCGGGTGCCGATTCATGAAACTCCGGCGATTTACCGCTCGTGCGATGTGGTGCTGAAGCTCAGTTATGTCGAAGGAATGTTCGGGCCGCCGCTGGAGATGTTTCATTGCGGCGGCACTGCGCTGGTCTATGATGTCACTGGTCACGACGAATATATCGTGCATGACCAAAATGCCTATGTCGCAGCGACTGATGCAGAAGAGGACGTAGTGCGCCTGCTCCGGCAGCTCAAAGAAAATCCGGCAGAGCTGGAGCGGCTCAAGCAAGGCGCAGCGGTGACGGCAGCGGCATGGCCGGATTGGGAACTTTGTTCCATCCAGTTTGAGCAGGCTCTGCTGGCCATCGCGGCGAAACAGCCTGCGAGCCGGAAATATCTCAGCAAATACACCAAAGAGCTGTATGACCTGCTGCGTTTTTCTGTCAAAGCGAAAACCTGCAAGGAGTTTGCTCTCCGGGAAAAAGCGGATAGGCAGGGCAGGCCAGACGCTTCCGGCGGACATAATTTTGTCCGCTTTCTTTGGGACGGCAAGGGCAATTTCAACGAAAAAAAAATACAGTTCGAACATTACTGGAGCGGCGATTGGACAACACTGTCTTTCACACTGCACACTGAGGAATGTCCTATTTGGCTCCGGTTTGTTCCTAGTGTCCGCATCGGCATCCTTGAGATTTCCTTCCTTCTTGTGCGGAATATAACTCAAAATAAGGAAATCATCCTGCTGCACTATGAAGAACCAGAGGAATTTAGGGATCTCCTTTTAGAAGGAGATATTGCATGGATCATCCCGGAACAGAAGAATATTCTTCTTTCTTATGGCACGCATCCCTCTTTCATCCTGCCGCAGATTCAGCAGGAGCATTTTTGCCTTGGCGACACACTGGAAGTGTCGTTGAAACTGCGGGAGAGCAGTATTCAGCAATTTTTTGCCGAGCAGCAGCAGAAAAAAAAGCAGGATGAAGACACACAATTCAATACAGCGCGGTTGCACTGGGATGGCGAAGGGCATTTCAAAAGAAAAAAATCGCTGCTACAGTCGTATCGCAGTGGTGAATGGGTTGAAATTTGTTTTGAACTGCCTGTAGCCGAGGTGCCGCTCTGGCTCCGCCTTGACCCCAGCCGCCGCACAGGCATCTTGCAATTTGCTTCGCTGGTCGTGCGGAATGCGACGCAAGATAAAGAAATCCTGCGTGTTGCTGCCCAAGAGGACTTTCGGCGGCTCTTTCTGAGCGGCGATTTAAAATGGATTTTTCCTGACCGGCCAGACATCGCTCTTGCCAGCGGAGCAGAACCGATGTTGATTTTGCCACGCGTGGAGGCGGAGCAAGCTCGTCCCGGCGATCAGCTTCAACTTGTTGTCCGGCTGAAGGAATATGGGGTGCAGGAATTTTTTGACAGCCACCCGCTTCATTTCGCTCAAGGAAGCCGCCCCGTTGCCGTTTCGTGGCGGGAACGGCTTCTGCGGCTGATTAGGTGTTGAATTATTTGATGATGAAATTCGACCGGCTGCAAGTCGGCAGCTTCGTTGTGCAGCTAAAGCTGACGAGGCCGACTTCTCGCGGACCTCGCAGTCAACTTTGAAATCGGCATAGCCTTTTAGGCAAAAAAACTTGGGTTACGCCAAATTTTTGCAACTGAAAATGGCCGCCGCATGGACTTCCGTCCGGCTCACGCCCCGGTAGCTGCTCTCCTTCAGCCTGAAAGCCAAATCCACCGCCCCTTCTGCCGCCGCCTCAAACTGCGCGGCCATGAAAAAACCGATGCCCTTGACCAAGCCGCCGTTGAACGGCACGGCAAAGCGCAGATGCTCGCGCAGCGTGTTGACCTCGCGCAGCCGGATGTTGCGCAGCAGAAAGACCGGCTCCGGGTTGCCTTGGCCGAACGGCTCCAGCAGCCGCAGACTGTGCGCCAGCGCACGGAAATCTGTGCGCTCATCCAGCACTGCGTCAATGACGAGACCGGCTGGCGGCAGGCCGCTGTCCAGAACGCGGACAGCCTCGGCAAAGGCGGCGCGGAATTGGGCAAAATCATCGTCCCGCACGGTCAGGCCAGCCGCCATCGCGTGGCCGCCGAAATGTACGATCCACGCCCGGCACTGCTCCAGTGCCTGATGCAGATTCAGGCCCGGCACCGATCTGCCTGAGCCTTTGAGCATTTTTTCTTGGCCGCTGTCGCCGGTGAAGACCAGCGCAGGCAAATGAAAGCGGTCAACCACGCGGGAGGCGATGATGCCGATCACGCCGGGATGCCAGTCCGGGCCATTCAGGACAAGACTCCTCTGCCCTGCCGCAACTTGCTGTTCCGCCTGCTGAATTGCCGCTTCCAGCACCTCGGCTTCCAGCTCACGGCGGAGAATGTTGGCCGCCTCCAGCTCCTCAGCCAGCACCGCCGCCGCGCCTGCGTCCTGCGTCAGCAGCAGCTCGGCGGCCAATTGCGGATTGCCCAAACGTCCGGCGGCGTTGATGCGCGGCCCAAGCTGGTAGGCGACATGTTCCGCAGAAACAAGCTCTTCCCGCAGACCGGCCCGCTCGCACAGCGCGGCGATGCCCGGCCTGCCGCGTCCGCCGATGACCTCCAGTCCGGCGCGGACCAAGATTCGATTCACCCCGGTCAGCGGCATCACATCAGCGATGGTGCCCAAGGCGGCAAGGTCGAGAGAATCACGCAGATTCGGCATCTTGTCCTGCGTCCACCAGCCCTTTTCCACCAATTTTCTGCGCAGGGCCACAAGCAGGAAGAAGGCCACGCCCACGCCGGCCAGCTCGCCGTCGGCAAAGGCGCAGTCCGCCTGCCTCGGATTCACCACTGCGTCGGCCAAGGGAAAATCTGCCGCATCTGCGGGCGGCTCATGGTGGTCGGTGATGATGACGGTGAAGCCTAAGTCCTTGGCGCGTCGGACTTCCTCCGGCGTGGAGATGCCGCAGTCCACCGTGATCAGCAGCGCGGGCATGAGCACCTGCTCCGCCAGCTCGGCCACAGATTTCATGGTCAGGCCGTACTCGTCGGTCAGGCGGTTGGGAAGATGCCGGATCGGCTCAAGGCCGGTTTTACGCAGGAAATCAGCGAGCAGCGCAGTGGCGGTGATGCCGTCCACATCGTAATCGCCGTGAATGACGATCTGCCGCCGCTGGACAACGGCCTCGGCGAGCAAATCCGCCGCCTTGTCCAGCCCTTTCATCGCGCTGGGCGCAGGCAGATCAGCGAGCTGCGGCTGAAGGAAGCAGCGGGCGGCCTCGGCGGTGGTGAAGCCGCGCCGGAAGAGGATTTCGGCAATGACTGACGGCAGTTGCAGATCGTCAGCCAGCCGCTGGCAGCAGGCGGCATCAGCTTGGGAAAGCGGCGGCGGAAGGGACAAATTCCCTGTCCTGTTGTTTTGATGGCACATAGCTTTACTGCTTACAATCCGCCTTATCTAACTATGCTGGCAATTCTCACTTAATCGGATCCCATTTCGCGTCCTTCCGCCACTCCGCATCGTCCTTCTGCGCCAGCCGGAACTCGCAGTTGGTGACTTGCTCGCCGTTCAGGGTGACGACCACCATCTCCTGCCGGGCCGGATCAGCCCAGCGCCGGACCAGCGGCAGGCTGCCCAGCGTGCTCTGCTGATTCTCAGAGTAAATAAACTCCTCCACACCCGGACTGACTGTGCGGCGGCCATCCGGCTCGCCCAGATAACGCAGCACATCCTTGCGGGTTGATTCGCCCGCCTTGATCAAGGCCGCATCCGAAGCCAAGTGCCGCACCGGCTTGTAGGAGCAGCCGACAGACAGGACAAGGCAGGCCAGCATCACAATGATCATCCGCCACATGACAAGAACCTCCGCTCAGGTTTGCAGTTACAAGGAAAGGCGGCCCGCGCCGCTGCGTCCGCCGCTCTGTATCTTACACGCTTCTTCGCTGCCATGCCAGCCCGGAGCTTATGGTTTGCCCTGCGGGGCTGAGGAGCAGCGGCAGCCTGCGTCTTTTTCCTGTGTCCCGCAGCAGGACGAGGACGGCGTTGCCGCAGTCTTGCCGAAGCGGCGTTGCAGGCCGTGCAGCAGCGGGCGCACGGACAGGGCGAAGAGGACAACGACCGCCCCCAGCATAACCCAGTGCGGCAGCATCGCGCCGTGCTTGCCGACTGTCGCTGCCGCTTTGATGCCGAGCGAAAGATAGATTGCGTCCACAGTCAGGCCGCAGAGCAGGCTGACCACAGCGATGGAGAGCAGATACAGAGCTGTCGCCCGCTTGCCGAGGATGCCGATGAGCACGGTGATGGAGGTGGCGTTGGTGGCTGGCCCGGCGAGCAGAAAAACCAGCGCAGTGCCCGGGCTGGCTCCTTTGAGAATGAAGGCGGCAGCAATTGGCGTGGAGGCCGAGGCGCAGATGTAGAGCGGAATGCCGACCGCCAGCATCAGCAGCATGGAGGAAAAACCTCCGCCCAGCCAGGTGGAAAATATCTCGTCCGGCACCAAAGCAGTGATAATGCCGCCCGCGATGATGCCGATGAAGAACCAGCCCGCGATGTCCGGCCAAAGATCGTTGACCATGTATTGCACACCGGCTTTCAGCTTGGCGGCAATGCCCTGCGGCGGCGCAGGACTTGCAGGCGCGGCAGTCCCGGCCATGCGGAAGGGCGATGGCGCAGACTGCGGCTCCGCTGGCGGCGTGAAGGAGATGAAATTCTCCAGCAGACCGGCCACGGCGGCGGAGATGAAGGCTGAGACTGGACGGGCCACGGTCATGATCGGATCGAGCAAGGCCCAGCTCATGGCGATGGAGTCCACCCCAGATTCCGGCGTGGAAATAAGGAAGGCCGCCACCGCGCCGTTGTTCGCGCCCTGCTTTTTCAGCGTGGCAGCGGCGGGCAGCACCCCGCAGGAACAGAGCGGAATCGGAATGCCGAGCAGGGCTGCCTTGAACACCGAGCTGAAGCGGCCTTTACCCAGATGCTTGGCCACGTAGGCGGGCGAGAGAAAGGTTTTCAGCAGACCGCCGACGAGCAGACCGAAGAGGATGTAGAAGGCCGCCTGGTTGAGCAGCTGCCACGAGGCTTGGACAACCTCGGCGAGGAACGAGAACATGATGGCACCTTATGGAAGGAAAGGACTGTGTCTGCGCATCTAAGCGCACTCTGCGCCTGCCGTCAACTGGAAACAGCCAATGCGGCGCGGCGCAAATTTCGCCCTGCTTGACAGGCGGCAGCAAATCACGTACATTGTGGCTGTCATTCCTTTTCTTTCTTCTTTCCACCGCACCTTCACCAGGAGGAAACGCTATGTTCGGCATAGGTTTTCCTGAAATGCTCGTCATTTTGGTCGTGGCCTTGCTTGTGGTCGGGCCAGACAAACTGCCCGACTTGGCCCGCTCGCTGGCCAAAGGCGTGAACGAGCTGCGCGGGGCGATGAATCAGATCAAGGAGAGCCTGAACGAGGAAACGAAGGCGATCACTTCGGTGAAAGACGATCTGCGCCAAACCGCTGTGCAGATGAAGGACAGGCTGCTGGCGGATGACGAGCTTGGCGGCACGCCGCGCCGTCCGCCGGTTGTGCAGAATGCCGACAACATTGAGCTGGACGCTGACATGCAGGAAATGGCGGAACGCTTGGAAGAGCGGGAAGCAGGCGATGCGGCGGCAGTCCACGAGGAGGCTGGTGAAGAGCGGGTGGTCGGCAAAAATCCGCCGCCGCCAGAACCGGCTCCGCCTTCCGCCACAGCATGATTCTTCCCCTGCTCGAACAGCTCCGACCGCATTATGAGGAGCTGCGGAGGCGATTGCTGTATTCGCTGGCGGCGGTGGCGGGCTGCTCCGCGCTGGCGTGGCTGTGCATTGATCAGCTTGCGGCCTTTGCCCTCAGCCCGCTGCTGGCGCACACGCATCCGGGCAAATTAGTTTACACCCATCTGACCGACGCGCTTCTTTCGTATCTCAAGCTGGCTCTGCTCTGCGGCGCAGCGGCCAGCTTCCCTTTTCTGCTTTATCAGGTCTGGCTCTTCGCCGCACCGGCCTTGCTGGCCCATGAAAAACGGCTGGCGCGGCGGATTGTCCTTTGGTCCAGCGGCCTGTTTCTGGCAGGCGGCCTGTTCGCCTTTTTCATCGTCCTGCCGAACACGCTGGCCTTTTTCATGAGCTATGCAGGCGGGCATCTTCAGCCCATGCTCAAGCTTGATCTGTACTTGGCCTTTGCCGCCCGGCTGGTGTTTGCCTTTGCCATTGCTTTTGAAATTCCCTTTCTGATGGTCATGGCCGCAGCCGCCGGGCTGGTGCGCCGCGAGTATTTCCGCAGCAACCGTAAAGCCTTCTACCTTGCCATCGCTGGCCTGGCCTTTCTGCTGGCAGCAAGCGATCCCACTGCCACAGCCCTGCTCGCCCTGCCGCTTTTCGGGCTGTATGAGGCAGGTATTATAGCTATGCGGGTTTTTGTTCGGGAGGAACAAGCTGCAGCGGGACCTTAGGCGCCTGTTAACACTGTTGCAGAAGTTAATAACTTCCTGTTATTGTTACCAGATGAAAACAACCCAGCAGCACTGCGAAAAAACAGCCGACACATTTCCGCGTCAGAGAGGAAATGTCACATTTGACAACCTCACGATGTTGAACACAATACTTCATATTCTTGAATATGGGTGCAAATAGAGAGGGATTCCAGATTGCAGAAAAAGTGGATGATCCTGTCAATGCGGATACCTTTTCTCGCGGTAGTGCAGAAAACTGCATCTGCTTGCCGCTGCCCCTGCAATGTGCCGTGATTTTTCACTTTCTCCAAGCCAAGCCGGAGACGCGCCGGAAGGCCGCAGACTGACGATTATTGATAACATCTTTAAATCCAACAAATATCGATACGATTACCACAAGAGGAATAAAAAGATGTCGAAATATATGCCAAATAGCTGGTGTAAATTTTATAAGACCTGAATCTATATGTGCTAAATTGTGCGTTCTAAACTTTGGCCCATTTTTTCTCGATGGAATCCACTCTGTTTTTAAAGCAACTGGATCGTTAAAACATGATGGATCGATCTGATTTAGATTGGGAATCGTTTCTATATCACTTCTCAGCAGATTTTTAGTTATCGTTTGTTTCATTTTGTCAGACATGATTATCTCTGCTTTGCAATTATAAAAATATGTGAATATTTCACATTAATAATGTATGTATAAGTACTCAATTCAATTCTTTATAAATCCCGACATTCTCTTCACGGCAGCCTCCTTTCTTTCATCTTGAATCGCACTGTTTAATGCGAATTAGGATTTGAAAATAGGGGTCAGCAGCAACAGAGCGGCAGATAATTTTCCATAGACATGAACAAGCAGCCCTTGTGTTAAGCGAACTTTTGAAGCTGTCTGGATGCCGGTTTTCTTGTCAATCAAGTTGAACAGGGACTCAATTGGCTGCCTGATGCGGCTGACATTTGTTGAAAGGATTATTTCATCCGTCATGTTGAGCTGCTGTCCTTTTTTTCACCGGCGTGTTCAGAACGGTGTTCTGTTCTTCAAGAAACTGCTTCAACGCCTTGCTGACATATGCTTTATCCGCAAAGACAGAAGTGTCATGCAGATCGTCGGCACTTTATTTGGATCAGTTGCCTTTCGATACTCGCCAGCATTGCTCAGGATTCCGTCAAAGAGCTGTTTATGGAGTTCCTCCGGGATTGCCTGAAAGAATGACTCAACAACTTTCGGCGGCAATTTCTTCAGTGCTTCGGCGAAATCTTCCGCAGGCAATTGGCTGTTGCAGAAGTCTTTGATCCGTTCTATTGCCGCATCAAGAGAAATAGGATGGGTGACAGGAAAATTCTGCATAAGTTCTGCAAGGTATTTCCTGTCGTGTGAATCAAAAGAGTGGCGCAAAGCAATCATAAAAATTTTTGCAGGAAGCATCTTGCGTTTTCATCCGCTTTTTTGCGACGCTCCAGATAATCAGCATAAGAAGGATATGACGCATAGTTTTCCGCCTCTGCTTCGGTCATGTCCATTGTGAATGAATACCAAGAATTGGTTTTCAGAACGAAATATTCCCCTTCATTCCATTTCTTGCCTTGGAAGTTTTTTGCAAAGTTGCAAAGGAAAGTTTAGAATAGTAATCATAGATAACCTGATCATGAATGACCTGATCGGGCGGCGTATCTGTCCACGGTGTTTCTTTATGCGTCATTGCGCTCAAAGCAACAGCGGACTGATATTCACATAAGGATCGAGGATGAATTTCAGCATATCCGCATCTTCACCTTGTATCTGCTGCTCTGATGGAGTTGCAGGCGCAAGGAATAGACTGCTTGCTGAAATCCCTATAGGCAAGATAAATAGACCTGTTCACCGGGGCCGTATTCCCACCGTTCAAATGCAGCATCAATGCACGGCCTGCCCGCAACAAGTGCCCATGCCTTTGCGTAATAGGCAAGTTTCTGCAATTTCATCGGCGTGATGTTCTTGTCAGGATAAGAAATCAGGATGAATTCGGCAAGTGCGGCGGCGTTGATTTGGCACATGGCAGACTGTATCGAGCAAGGGTTTGAAAGGGAAATGCACAGCCCGACAGGCTCTGAAAAAACAGGAATGCAACATCAGTGTATCATCTCCTGATGTTGATAATTTTTCAATTATACTATTTTTTTGTAAAAATAGTTTTTGGGCAGCATGAGCTGCCCAAAAACTCATAATGCGTTATCTATAAAAGACAAACGCTTTTTTGCCATAATCCGAAGCCTTGATCACCTTACCGCTGCGCCAGTGGCGAAATTCGGTAACAAATACAGGGGTTCCTTTTCTTCGCTTCTTCTTTGCTTGTTTCAAAGTCAAGTCACATCACACCTCCTCCGCAATATTTCCTTGACTTTGAAGGCCGACAGAGATAAAAGATAGGTGCGAGCTACTTTTTTTCCGGGCCTTACAAGGTCAAAGGGCTGCCTGTCTGCGATAGATTTGGCAGCCTTTATTTTTGTAGTTTTTTCAATCTATTAATTCTGTTTTGCACGAACGCAGGGTTCACGTTAAATACTTCTGCGATTTCATTGATATTTCTTCCTTTTCTGGTCAATTCTTCTATATATGGCTTCGGCCATTAGCAATGCACCTGCTTGCTCCCATGCTTGCCATTCAGGATCCATATAAGGAGGAATATCACTCCGCCTTCTCATAAGTGTATTTCCAACGCCTACTAACGAACAAATAGATTTAAATGTTTTTAAATAAGAGTAATGGCAAATACAATGAGATACTTCATGTGCTACTGTTGCACGGAATCTTCTCGCTTCTGGGGAACAAGGATATTGCAAAGCAGCATCATAAAGTTTATTGTGGACATATGATATTTTTCTTGCTGCATCAGTAAAACCCATAACGCCAGTTCCAAAACTGCTCAGATCGAAATATCCTGTTTTAATATCAGGTTGTATTTGCGGAACAATCAATTCAAAAATGTATTCTATATCTATAGACTGATCACTCCTTAACGGCTCTGGATGATGTTTCTGAAGAAATAGAAGAGAATCATTCTCGATTTTTTCTCTGCTTAACGGCTGAACCATTGGAACTTTTTGACTATAACTCATAGCTATCTACCTATTGTTCTCCTTTATCTTATTTAACATCTCTTTGAGATGTTCTCTTAGTTGATCTTCATTGTTTTCAGCCTCACGACATAAGCTCCAAGCAAGATCGTCATCTTGGCCGAATAATTTAGAAAGAATATTGGACATGCTTCCTGTTGCACGTTGTATCTGCGCAATTTTAAGTAATTCTACAAAATCACACTCTAAAGCAGATGCTAATTTCTTTAGCTTGCTTTCGTCTGTTGGAGGTTGTTTTACTCCATTTTCAATCTCAGACAAATAGCTTGCAGAAATATCAGTCAATTCTCCCAATCTTCTCAAAGTTAACTTTCTACTTTTCCTCCTTTCGCACAGAAATTCTTTAAAAGTTTTCATGGCTCCTGTCTCCTTATGTGTGTTCACTGAATTTGCGAACATTATAACCCTGCGTTGAAATAGAGTCAAGCGAAAAATCGCCAAACTTGCGAACAAAACACGCGGCCCAAATAACTAGGCGGCTGCCTGCCATAAAAGAAAAAGGGCTGCCACCTTTCAGCCGCAACCCTTGAATTGACGTGGTGCCCGGAACGAGAATCGAACTCGTACAGCTCTAAGAACCGAGGGATTTTAAGTCCCTTGCGTCTACCTGTTCCGCCATCCGGGCGATGAGGAATGATGCGCAGAGAATACCGCCTGTCCGCCCTTTTGTCAAGAGAGCGGACAGGCCTGCCGCGCGTCAGGAGAGAAAATCAATCTTGTGGTCGTTGGGCCGCATGTCCGGGCAGAGGCGGATTTCAATCGCCGCCTGATGCTTGGCCTCCAGATCGGCGATGTCGTTGCGCTTCTTGTTGAGCAGATAGAGGCCGACCTCCAGCGGCAGGCTGGCCTCCACCCGCCTGACTTTCTTGCGGCTGATGCCGGTCTGAATCCGGCGCAGATAGTGCAGCGCCTGCGTTTCCACCGAGCGGAGCACACCGCGTCCGGCGCAGTATTCGCAGACATGATAGCTGCCCTTCTCAATCGGCGCGCCCATCTTCTGGCGGGAAATCTGCATCAGGCCGAAGCGCGAGATGCGGCTGATGTCCACCTTGGCCTTGTCGCGCCGCATGGCGTTCTTGACCTGCCGCTCCACCTCCCTGATGTGCGAGCTGCTGCGCATGTCGATGAAATCCACGACAATCAGGCCGCCGAGGTCGCGCAGGCGGAGCTGCCGGGCCAGTTCTTCCGCCGCCTCCATGTTGGCGAGGAAAATAGACTGCTCGAAATCGCCCCGCTGCGAGGTGCGGCCTGAGTTGACATCAATGGCCACCAGCGCCTCGGTGGGATTGATGACGATGGAGCCGCCGGACGGCAGCTGCACCTGCGGCTGGTAGATGGACTCAATCTGCTCCTCAATGCTGTGCTGATTGAAGATCGGCTTCACGCCCCGGTGCAGCCTGACCTGAACTCTGCGCTGCGTCTCCGGCAGACTGGCGACAAAGCGGGCGGCCTGCTCGCAGGCATCCTGGGTGTCAGCGATGATCTCCTGAATATCCGGGGTGAAATGATCGCGGAGGAAACGGACGATGGTGTCCTGATCCTCATAGACCATGGAAGGCGAAGGCATGGTCTGGCCGCGCCGCCGGATATCCTCCCAAAGTTTGAGAAGCTGGCTGAGGTCTTCTTCCAGTGCCGCCGGGGTGATTTCCGCGCTGGCGGTGCGGATGATGTAGCCGATGCCTTCGGGCAGGCTGAGATTGGCCATCATCTGCCGCAGCTCGCTACGTCGCTCGTCACCGGAGATTTTGCGCGAGATGCCGGAGCTGTCGCTGCCCGGCATGAGGACTAAGCAGCGGCCTGGCAGCGACAAATACGTGGTGATGTTCGCCCCTTTGTTGCCGGTGATCTCCTTGACCACCTGCACCAGCACTTCCTGTCCCTTGCTGATCACGTCCTCGATCTTCAGCTTGCGCCACTGCTGCTGGCGGATGAGGGCGCGGGTCTGCTCGCTGATGTCTTCCTTGTAGTATTCCGGGTGGATGTCAATGAAGGGCAGAAAGCCGTTGCGCCCGGTGCCGATTTCGACGAACGCGGCCTGCAAGTTCGGCTCGATGGAGACAATCCGGCCTTTGTAGATGTTGTTCTTGGTGCGCTCGCTGACCGTGGTCGAGACATGGAAGGTCTCCAGCCGCCCGTCCTCGACAATGGCGATGCGGCATTCCTCCGGCTCCTCGGCGTTGATCAGCAGCTTGGCGCAGACTTTCTTGCGGCTGCGCTCCGGCGGCTCATCGTCGCTGATCACATCATCGTCTTCATCCTCATCGCGGCTGCGCGGAGGAGGCTGCGGCTTCTTTTTCTGCCGACCCTTCTCTTTATCCTCAGCAGCGGGCGGCTCCGGCACTGCGGCTTCCTCAGCTTGTCCCGAAGAAGACTCGGCCTCAGTCCGGTTTTTCTTGCCCCGGCGACGGGAACGCTTCTTCTTCGCAGGCGGCGGAGCATCCGCAGCACCGGCTGCTGGAACAGGCTGTGCAGAAGATTCTTCCGCCGCTTCCGCAGAAAGTGTCTCCGCAGCAGCAGACTCTTCTTCCCGCACCGTCTCTGTCACCGGCGGCGCAGCTTCCGCCGGAATTGCTTCTGTCGCCTCCTCGCTCTTTTTCTTACGAGGGGCACGTTTTTTCGGCACCTTTCTTTCCGGCGCGGCTTCTGACGAGACAGCCGCTTCCGCCGGAATTTCAGGCGGAATCACCTCCGCCACTGGTTCAGCCGCAGCCTCCTCGCTCTTCTTCTTGCGAGGAGCACGCTTCTTCGGCACCTTCTTTTCTTCCGGCGCAGCTTCCGCTGCAACCGGAGCTTCCGCCCCGACTTCAGGCGGAACAGTCTCAGCCGCCGGTTCAGCCGCAGCCTCCTCGCTTTTCTTCTTGCGTGGAGCGCGTTTCTTCGGCGCTTTCTTTTCCGGCGCGGCTTCCGCAGCGCCCTCTTTCAGTGGATTTTTTTCCTGCTCTTCAGCGGGCTTCTCCGCTTCATCGGTCATAATTCAGCATCCTGAATGAAAAAAGTAAACAATCTAAGCAGCCGCGCTCATTCCGAATGCGCCTCATCCGGGCCTGTCTGATAATAGAGCCTGCCGTTGTGTGTCCGCTTGTGCAGCAGAGCGTCCCGGACCAGCGCGTCAAGCAGCTGCTCAACCCTGTCCGCGCCCCCCGCAGGGAAAACGCGGTTGATGTCGGCAGCCGTGCAAGGCCGCCGTTTCAGCATTTCCACAATCTCGTCCTGCAAGGCCAGCCGGTCGGCGGCCCTGCTGAGATCAAACTGCTTCCGTCCGGCTGGCCCGTTCTCCTCCTGGGCTGCGCCGCCGGAAAGCATGTCCACAGGCCGGGACGGATCGCGCCGGAGAAACTCCGCCGCGACCGCCTCCATCCGCGCCTGCGGCAAAGGCCGGGCGAACGGCTCCAGCGGAGGCCGGATCACCGTGTTGAGCTGGATGCGGTCGAGCCGCATCCGCGCCGCCGCCGCGCAGAGAGCCGCCACTTCCTCATCCGTGTCGTTGATGCCTTGGGCGAGCAGAATTTCCAGCCATATCTGGCCGTGAAACTCGTGCGAAAAGACCGTCAGCCCTTCGATGATTTCAGCCAGATCAAGGCATTTCGCCGGGCGGTCAATCCGCCGGAATCCCGCAGGCAGGGCGGAATCCAAAGAAGGAATGACCACATCCGCTGCGGCCAGCTCGCGCCGCACCTGCGCGTCCCAGAGCAACGTGCCGTTGGTCAGCACCGCGACCGGCTGCGCTGTCCGCTGTTTCAGATGCGCCAGAATCTCGCCCAAGCCGGAATGCAGGGTCGGCTCGCCGCTGGCCGTAACCGTGACGAAATCCACTGCCGCCGCCCGCTCCTGATCAGCGAAAAAGGCATCAATTTCCGCCATGACCGCCGCTGTTGGAGCGTATTCCGCCCGCTCGCAGGTCAGCAGCGTGGTCGCTCCCACCTCACAATAAATGCAGTTGAGGGAGCAGATTTTTTCCCGAAAAAGGTCTATGCCCAGCGAGCGTCCGAGCCGCCGCGAGTTGACCGGGCCGAAGATGTAGTTCATATGGAACGTTGCGGAGATGCGGAGGCCGCTGCCGCCGGAGGAATCCACCTTGGCAAGGATGAGGTTGAAGGGCTGAAAACTTGACTGCGCAATACCTTGCTGTATAAAAGAAAATTCAGCTTTGCGCAAGGGCAAACTGCGCCGCTGCGTGCGCCTTTTCCCTTGACACAGGCTGGGCGGAAGCGTAAGTTTGAGGCAGAATCAGCCAAACTGCAAGCTCTTCCTTTCTTTTACCATCTCACAGGAGCGCGTCAAGGTGCATTCCCTCAGACCTTTTTTGCCTGCCGCAATTTTTTTCTGCTGCTTGGCCCCTGCGCTGGACGCGGCGGCTGAGTCCGTCAAAGCACTGCAATGGGAAATCAACGCCGACAAGCTGACCCGGCTGGAGAATCCGGCCCGGATCACAGCGGAGGGACATGTTGAGCTGACCAAAATCGAGAAAACGACAGGGGCGAAACCGGCTGAGGCGGCCACAGAACGCGGCTGGAACGAGCTGCTGGGCGATGCCGCTGGCGCGGACGCGGCTGGCAACACTGCGGAACACGCGGCTTCGAGCGGAGATGCTGTGGCCCATTCCAAAGCGATGCCGGTGATCAGCGGTAACGCCGCCGCCGCGCCGGAAACAGCCACGATGTCCAAAGTGATGGGCACCATCAAAGCCGACCGGATGACCTACGACCTCAATTCCGGCACGGTGCAGGTGAACGGCAAGGTCTTGATTGAAATCGGCACAGATCAGCTTGCTGCGGACAGCGGCTTGGTCAACCTGAAGCAGGAGACCGGCCAGTTTGAAAATGCGGTCATCATCCGCCAAGAAAAAGACCTGCATTTTGAAGGCAAGAAAATCGAAAAAACCGGCGAGCTGACCTATCGCATCGAAGACGGCTGGATCATCACCTGTAAACTGAAGGACGGCGAAGTGCCGCCGTGGAGCTTCAAGGCAGCGGAAACGGAGATCACCGACAACGGCTACGCCTATCTCAAACACGCCACCTTCCGCATCAAGGATGTGCCGGTGCTGTACACGCCGATCATGATTCTGCCCGCCAAACGCAATCGGCAGACCGGTCTGCTTTTCCCGCTCGCCTCCATTTCCGACCGCAACGGCTTTGGCATGGAGCTGCCGTTCTTTATGGATATTTCGCCGAGCGCGGACATCACCCTGTATCCGCACTATCTCGCCAAGCGTGGCCTGATGGCCGGAGCCGAAGGCCGCTACGCGCTGGATCAGGGCGACAAGGGCACTGTCATGGCCAGCTTCCTCGCCGATGATCTGGAGGCGGAAGGCCGCTACACCTACACGGATCAGAACCGCTACTGGCTGCGGGCCAAAGCCGATCAGCAGATCGGCGAGTGGGTCACCCGTCTGGATATTGACCTGCTCTCCGACCACGACTATCTGAGCGAGTTTGATTTTGGCCGCACCGGCCTGAGCACGAGCGACCGTTATTATCTGGAGCAGTTTGGCCGGGGCTTGCAGGACAAGACCGTGGAGCAGCGCACCAATGCCCTGCGCACCCTGCGCACTTGGGGCAACGGCATGTCGCTGCAAGCCAATGTGGACGGCATAGACGATGTCAGAGACGAGAAAACAAAAAACAGCACGCAGTCCCCGCTCTGGAAGCTGCCGGAGATCAAGCACAATGGCCGCTTCGCGCTGTATGACGAAGTCAACACCGATCTGTCGTGGAACACCGATTACGTGCATTACTGGCGCGACAAGGGAGTAGGTGCACAGCGGATTGACCTCTATCCCAAAGTGACCACGGCGATGCCGCTCTGGGCGCAGCGGCTGAACGCCTCAGTCAGCGTCGGCGCACGCGACACGATGTACTCTGTCACCAGCAACGGCGACAAGACGTGGGATGACAGCAGCTCAGAAAACCGCCTGTTTGGCTCGGTCGAATCTGAAGTGTCCACTTTGCTGCGCAAGGATTTCGCCTCAGATGGCGAAAGCTGGAGCCATGCGCTCCGCCCTTTCCTCAAGCACACCTATGTCACGGACGACGACAAGCTGGTGCCCCAGTTTGACGAAGTGGACAGTTTCGGCAATCAGAACAGCCTCACTTACGGCCTCAACAACTTTTTCACCACCGGCGAGGAGCAGGCTGAACGGGATTATGCGTATGTCAAGATTCAGCAAAGCTACGATCTCCGCAGCGAGGCTGGCGACAATCCGTTCCTGCCAGTCGAGCTGCGCACCGCGTGGTATCCGACCCAGCATCTGACCTTCAAATACGAAACCGACCTGAATGTTTATGATGACGGTTTTGTCCGGCATTACGCGGAAGGCGATTACATGAGCGGGCGGGGCGATCTGTTCTCTCTTGATTATCTGTTCAACAAAAATATAGGAGCGGATGACACCAATTCCGTCCGGCTCTCCACGCTGATCAATCTGATGTACGATTTTTCGGCAGGCTACTCGCTGGAGAAATCCTTGGAAAATTCCGTCACCGTCGCGGAAAAATTCCGCCTGATCTATCATGCCCCCTGCTGGTCGGTGGAGCTGACCGCAGAAACCACTCCAGAAAACGAGCAATTTATGGTGATGTTCCAGTTAGCTAATATTGGCGCACCCTTTGGCGTGGATTTTTAGGGCTGTGAGCCGGATTGATGTCTTCAACGGCGACGCGGACGGCATCTGCGCCCTGCACCAGCTCCGCTTGGCGCGACCGCAGCCTGAGGCCCGTCTGCTCACCGGGGTGAAGCGGGACATCGCCCTGCTGCGGCAGCTTGAGGAAGAGCGGGACAGTCACGTCACCGTGCTGGACATTTCCTTGGAGACGAACCGGGCCAGCCTGCTCAAGCTGCTCGCCAATGGCTGCACGGTGTTCTATGTTGATCACCATTACGCGGGCGAGGTGCCGGTTTCCGAACGGCTGACCGCGCACATCGACCCGGAGCCGCTGCTCTGCACCTCGCTGCTCGTCAACTGGCTGCTGGAGGACAAACACGCGCTCTGGGCGGTGGCCGGGGCCTTCGGCGACAATCTGGACGAAGCCGCGTTTCAGCTTGCCCGGCGGCTTGGTCTCAGTCAGGATGAAACAGAGCGG
Source organism: Candidatus Electronema sp. JM (assembly GCF_048287415.1). Lineage (NCBI taxonomy): Bacteria > Pseudomonadati > Thermodesulfobacteriota > Desulfobulbia > Desulfobulbales > Desulfobulbaceae > Candidatus Electronema > Candidatus Electronema sp. JM. The sequence goes on along the minus strand of NZ_JBLWEN010000015.1, from coordinate 22,370 downwards.
CTGCGCGAGATCGGCATCCTGCTCAACTACAACGGCTACGGCGCGGCCTTGGACGATCTCTATTTTCATCCAGCCGAGCTGTGCCGCCTTGTCCGGCCTTACGAAAATCCGCTGGCCTTTCATGCCGAATCCCCGGCCCTGCGCACTCTGCGCGAGGGCTATCAGAACGACATGGACAGAGCCTTGTCCTTCGCGCCGCTGCATGAGGACAAGGCAGGGCGGGTCTTCCGCCTGCCTGCCGAAGCATGGGCGCGGCGGGTTTCCGGGGTCTGCGCCAACGCCTTCGCCCAGCAGCGGCCCGCGCTGGCCCATGCCCTGCTGACTGACAACAGCGACGGCTCGCTCTTGGTCAGCGTCCGTGCGCCTTTGCAGAACCGAAACGGCGCGGACCTGCTCTGCCGCCAGTTTCCGACCGGCGGCGGGCGGGCGGCGGCGGCGGGCATCAATGCCCTGCCCGCTGACCAGCTTGACGATTTCATCAAGGCCTTCAGCTGCCAGTTCGGGCGGCAGGCTGTTTGATCACTTTGAACTTCCGCTTTTTCCATGCGTATAACTTCCCTTTCCAGCTCCGCCCTGCTGTTCGCCGCCCTTCAGCTCGCCCTGCCGCCTGCCCCGGCAGTTGCGCAGACAGGCAAGGCCCCCAAAGCCGCTGACTTGGTGCAGGACGGCCAGCTCATCGACCTTCAGCAGCCGAAGTACCGCCAGCTCTTCCGCGAGCTGGAACAAAAATACGGCTTCAATCAGGACGAGCTGCGCCAGATTTTCCAAGGCCAGAAAATCTCCAAGAAGGTGCTGGAGCTGATGGACCGGCCTTGGGAGGCCAAACCGTATTACAGCTATTCCCCGCTCTTCGTCACCGAGCAGAACATCCGCACCGGCAAGGCCAAGCTGCGCGAGCACAAGGAGCTGCTCGACCGCGTCGAGGGACAGTTCGGCGTGAACCGGGAAACCATTGTCGCCATCTGGGCGGTGGAGACCAAATTCGGCACCAATCAGGGCGGCTTCGATGTGCTGCAGACGCTGAACACCCTTTTTGACGCATACCCGCGCCGCTCTGACTTCTTCCGGGGCCAGCTGATTGATTTTCTCCGTCTCTGCAAGGAGAACGGCATTGATCCGCACGGCATCAAAGGCTCTTATGCCGGGGCGTTCGGCCAGACGCAGTTCATTCCCTCCTCGTTCCGCTCCTTTGCAGTCAGCTTTGACGGCGACCGCAAGCGCGATGTGTGGAACTCTGTGCCGGATGTGCTGGCCTCCATCGCCAATTACATCGGCAAGCATGGCTGGGTGCTGAATGCGCCGGTCTATGCTGAACTGGGGCCGGAGCTGAAGGACAGCCGATTGATTGCCGCCTTCAAACAGGACAGAAAAGGCCGCATCGCCTGGCAGACGGTCCGTGATACCCAGAAGGCGAATCTGCCGCCTTCGCCGGGCAGCCGCCCGCTCTCCATTGTCGGCTTGGAGCTGGATCCGCAGCAGTCGGCGCAGGCGTTCCGCTATGTGGCAGGGTATCCCAACTTTCAGGCCATCACCGAGTGGAATCATTCCAACCGTTATGCAATGGCTGTGACAGAGCTGGCTGAGGCGTTCAAAAAGCCGTAAATCAGAGCATCGCGCTCAAGACCTTGTCCACCGCCTTCGCCTGCTCCATCCGATTGCGCAGGAAGGCGGTGGTGAGATGCTTGCTGTTGTCCTCAATCAGGCTGCACAGCTCCCGAATCATCTTATTGTCCGCCATTGTTGTCACTCGTTCCAAATTAGCGGCAAAGTCACGGACAATCTGGCCGCTTGCGCCGCGCATGGACATGATCTCGGCATAAGTGCGCGGATTTTGTGAATGTACCCGCGCCATCGCCAAAATGGGATAGAGCGAAGTCAGAGTGCAGTGCCCGGCAATTTCATCAGCCGTGATGCTGTTCTGCGCCAAGGTCATGGCTAAGGCCACAGAGACGGCGGTCGGCAGCTTCTGACCGATGCCCATCAGCAAGTCGTGGCGGACAGCGGAATCATGCTGGATGCTCGCCCCGTGTTTGTACAAAAATGCCTCAAACTCGCTGCAAAATTTGCCGCTCCGCCGGGTGCGCACCACCACCGCGTTTTTGTTCTTCATCGCTGCGGCCTGCGGCCCCCACAAATTATGCACCAGCATCACTTCCACACCGCTGCTTGTCGCGTCCAGCGCGGCCTGAAGCGTGCTTTCTGATTCGCCTGCCAAGAGAATCAAGGCCTTGCCGTCAGCCAGCAGCGGGCCGTACTGCCGCACCGTGTCTGCTGTGACTGAAATTGGCACACAGACCAGCACCACGTCCACCTCTGGGATCATCGCTTCTGGCCGCAGCTCGGTGCTGCGCCCGCTCATGAAGACGCGATAGCCCTCATTCTCCAAGCGTTCCGCAAACCATGCGCTCATGTCGCCGGTGCCAATAAACCCAATTGAACGGATATGCCGGGGCCGCATGTCAATCCGGGGAAAGCAGCCCAGCAGCCGGACGATGTTTTTCTGCCCGACTATCCGTTCCTCAATCTGCGCGACTGCGCCCGCCACCGTTTGATCTTCAATGTGGCCTTCCACCTCAAGATATATCTGGAGCTTCTGGGTCTGCGGGTCGTTCTCCGAACTCATGTCAAGGATGTTGATGCCGCGCCCGGCAAATTCGCCAAGAATGTCAACGAGCAGGCCGACGCGGTCGTCGAGCGGGCCGGTGACTAAGGCCGTCGCGTCATAGCCGGTCGGTTTGGCCAGCTCGCGGCCAAGGATGGCGTAGCGGGTGCGGCTGTGCGGGGCCACCTCGCGTTCCGCAATGTGCAGGCCGCAGGCGGTCAGCATTTCGTCAGCATCAAGCACGCCGCAGAACTGCTCCTTGCCCTGCGCCCGAACCTCGGCAATCGCCGCGCTGAGGTCGGCCACGCTGGTCAAAGCTATTTCCGGGAAGGTCGCGCTGATGTATTCTTCGCACAGCCGGAACACCGCCCGTCTGCCCAGCAAGGTTTTCAGGGTTTCCGGCTGGCTGTTTGGTGTGAACACGCCGAGCGAAAGGCTGACTGGCAGCATGATGTTGTCTATCCACCAGCCGTCCTTGATCTGCGCGAAAAGACGGAACTGAGCCTTCTTGCCGCCTTCACGGGTGTTATAGACGGGCACAGCCGCCCGGTCTATCTCGCCTGCGGCAAATGCGGCCAGCAAGCTGCTCGTGTGGGGATAAACTTTCAGCGCGGCAGCAGGGTCATGCAGCGATGCGGCCTGCCAAACGTGGGAATGCGGCGGGCCGGAAATACCGATAGTCAGCATGGCAGACATAATGTGGCAGAACAATGCAAATAAAAAAGCAGAGATGCTTCCGCATCTCTGCTTTCTGCGACTCAGTTTTTAGCTACAGGGTACTGTATTACTGATAAACACCCAGAGCCTCAAGAGTCTCGATGGTCATGCCGCCGCCCTCAGGCAGACCCTTGGAGCGCTGGAAGGCGCGGAGAGCCTGCTGGGTTTGGGCACTGTAGTTGCCGTCAACCGGACCAGGATCAAAGCCTTCCTGAGACAGGGCCTTCTGCACGCCCAAAACTTTGGTGTCTTTGATTTGATCCTCGCACAGCACTGCACGCCAAACGATCTGGCTGTCGCTGACTTTGACGCGCTTGGTGATGGTCTGGAACTCAGGCTCCACCGGAATGCGGCGCTCGCTGGCCTCGCGGACAACCTCTTTAACTCTGATGACTTTGGTCTCAGGCGGAACCGGAATTCTGTTGGTTTTGGCCGGCTCGATCATGATCTTTTTCCGGACAGTCTGGTATTCAGCCGGGATAACCTCTTTCTCCACGCGGGCCGGAGAAACAACCACCTCTTTGGTGACGGTCTCGAACTCAGCCGGAATGGTGACGGGCTTCTCGCCTGCCGGGGTGACCAGAATCTTTTTGATCACGGTCTTGTACATGGCCGGAGTCTCAACCAAGCACAGTGTCTCGCAGTCGGTCAGGCCCAGCTTCACATCCTCAGGAGAACACGGCACTGCGGTTCTGATCCATTTGTTGGAGGCAGCCTGCACCAGCACTCTCTCCTTCACGGTTCTGAACACCGGCGGGGTGGTCACGATCCGGTTGGAGCCGGGCTTCACCATCACCTGCTCCTGCCGGGTCTCGTACTGAGCCGGGATTGCCCGCAGCCGCTCAGAAGCCGGACGCAGGACGATGCGCTCAGTGCGCCATGCGAACTTCGGCGGGATGGTCTCAATCCGCTCAGAAGCATCCTTGACCACGATGGTCTTGTCAACCCATCTGTACTCAGCCGGAATGCTCTCAATCCGCTCGGTGGCCGGCTTAACCATGATCCTTTCGGTCACGTTTTTGTACTTGGCCGGAGCGATACAACGGGAATAGCACTCGCCGGGTTTGGCGTTGACCGGAACACCAGGCGCGCCGCCAGACAGCATCTGATCCGGGCTGGCACCCTTGTCCTCATAAACCACTTGTTCCTGCACTGGAGCCTGCTCCTGAACTGCTGCAATCTCCTCCTGCATCGCCTGCGCCTGCTCGGCCACAGGAGCCTGCTCCTGCTGAACGCCCGGAGCTGCCGGAACATAGCCGCCGCCAAAATCTTGATTCGGTGCGGTGGTTCCTGCCTGAGCAATGCCAGCCAGAGCCAAGAGAGCTGCGGCTCCGAGAGCAACGCGATCCTTCTTCATTTACCTGCCTCCTTTCCTTGTTTGTGGGTTGCAGCAACAATTTGCAAAACTGTGCGCAGCGTACTTGGTGCCACGCTGTTCCTGTCAGCCAAGCTGCGCACTGCGTGCATCGCAGGCCAGCTTCTTAGAGAGGAATTTTTTTCCTATGCTGTTTTCTATACAGCAGACGGCTTGCATCTGTCAACTGCTTGCGCAGTTATTTTTCTCTTTCAGATGCTATGTCCTACTATAGCATTCTCGCCCGATGAAGGCAATACAAAAAACTGTACAATGCAAAAAAAAACCGTTCAGCCAGACAACTGGGCGTTACAACAAGATGGACAGGAGAGCCGCTATCTGGCGAATCGTATTTTTTGAACATCATACCACCCTGTCGTTGCCTCCATCCACAGGCAGCTGGGCGGCGGTGGTGCAGGCGAAGAGCGGCCCGCAGAGTTCAGCAGCTAATTCAGCCACATCTCTGCTGCGCACTTCCACGCCGAGCAGGTTTCGGCTTTTGTACTCCGCCACAGTCAGGCTGTAGTGCGCCGCCCGCGCCTGCAAAATCTCCTCTGTCCAGATGCCGGTGTCAAAGACTGCATTCGGATGCAGGGTGTTGATGCGGATGCCGTCCTGCCCCCACTCTAAGGCCGCGACCCGCACCAACTGGGTCAGCGCGGCTTTGGCGGCGGAATAGGCCGCCGCGCCGGGGCCGGGCGCAGGCACATTTTTTGAGCCGATCACTGCCACGCGGCCCTTGCCGGGCGCGGCCTTGAGCAGCGGATGCGCCTCGCGCAGCAGGGTCAGATTGGCATCGAGATTCACCGCCATCACCCGCCGCCACAGCTCGCCGGGCAGCTCGGCAACCGCCTTGCTGGGCGGAAAAATCCCGGCGTTCAGCACGAGCATGTCCAGTCCGCCGAAGCGCAGCGCGGTCTGGTCAAGAGCCGCCGCGACCTGCTGTTCATCGGTGATGTCGCATTGCAGGCCGAGAAAGGCGGGAGATGTGGACAGTTCGGCAATTTTCGGGTCAATATCCACGCCGACTACTGCCGCGCACCGCTTGAGGAACGAATCCACGCAAGCCTTGCCGATGCCAGAAGCCGCGCCGGTGATCAGGGCGATTTCCCCCTTGAAGACCGGAGCCTTGCCGCCCTTCCTCAGCTTGGCCTGCTCCAAGTCCCAGTATTCGACCTCGAAGAGATCTCGCTGCGGCAGAGGCCGCCAGCCGCCGAGCCGTTCCGCCCGAAGGATGCAGTCCATCGTGCGCTCGTAAATGTCAGCAACAATGCCGACTTCGGCAGCAGATGCGCCGACGCAGCACAGGCCCAACTCCTGGTCGAGCAGCACACGCGGGGCCGGATCGAGCATGACTTTGCGTTCCTTGGCCTCCGGCTCATGCGCCTCGAAATAACGGCGGTAGTCCTGCGCGTACTGCTCGACATCCCGCCCGATCAGCGGCAGGGCTTTGGTGCGAAGGACATGATCCGGCGTGGCCGGGCCGCAGGCCAGCTCACGGACATCAGCCCGGCGGGCGAAGTCCAGCCCGCGCTGGCTGCCAGTGACATGCAGCAGCATCGGCCTGCCCGCTTTTAGTGAAACAGCCTGCCGCAGCTTGGCGATTTCACGGCGGTCAAAGCGCGGCTGTTGCGATGCAGGCTCTTCTAATTCCCAAGCAGCCTGCGCTTGCAGATAGTCTTCCGCCATGCTCACCAAACGGATCATCCGCTCGTAGGACTCCCGCGCCGTGTTGCCAAAGGAGAAGATGCCGTGGTTCATCAGCACCATGCCGATGGTCTGCGGCCCGGCTTGCGCGGCGAAAAGGCGGCCTGCCTCGCGGGCGAGATCAAAGCCGGGCATGACATAGGGCACAATCACTGCCACGCCGCCGTACAGCTCCTCAATCTGCCGCAGGCCGTCCGGCGTGTTGCAGATGGTCACCACCGCGTCGGCGTGGGTGTGATCCACATAGCGGAAAGGCAGCAGGGCGTGCAGGATGGTCTCCACCGAAGGCGCGGGCGCGTCGCTGCGGACGAGCTGGGTTTGCAGCCCGTTGACCATCTGCGGATCGGTCAGCCGCTTCAGCTTGGCCAGCGCGAGCATAGGCCGCAGCCGCACAGGCGCGAATCCAGCAGCCTCAATCGTCGCCAAATCCCAGCCGCTGCCTTTGACGTACAGTATTTCCTCGTCCTCGCCGAGCAGGTTCTTCTCCGTGATCTTCACCGAGGTGTTGCCGCCGCCGTGCAGCACCAAGGCAGGCTCGCGGCCCAGTAGGCGGGAACTGTAAACCCGCAGAGCCAGCTCGTCGGCGCAGGCTGCGGCCTCGCTGTCATTCCATAAAGTGCGCATGATCTTTCGTGGTTGCAGGGATAGTTAGTGCTGATGCGCCATGATCTGGACCACCGTAGATAGTCTGTTGTCCGCGTCAAGCGCCATGAAGGGCCGTTTTGCCTGATTTGAGGATGCAGGCAGCGACATGGACGAGTTTGCGCATCATGGCGCAGATGATGACCATCGGCGGTTTTCCGTTCGCGGCGAGGCGGGTCATCCTGCTGTCTCGACGCAGCCGCTCAAGCCTCCCCCTGTTCGGCCAACAGCGCGTCAACTTTCTTGCGGAGCTGGCGCAACTCAGTGAACATCTCCGGCAGGCGGCGGAAAACAGCGGAAGCCTTGCCCCAGAGTTTGATGTCAATGGCCGGGATGCCGCCCACTATCGCCCCTTTTTTCTGATCGTTGTGGACACCTGATTTTGCAGCCACCATCACCCCGTCTTCGAGCTGGATATGACCGGCGACTGCGGCTTGACCCGCCAGCACCACATTGCGGCCCAGCGTGACGCTGCCCGCGATTCCAACTTGGCCGACCAGGATCGAATTTTCGCCGATCACGCAGTTGTGGCCGACCATGACTAAATTGTCCATCCGCACCCCGCGCTTGACCCATGTCATGCCAAAGGCGGCCCGGTCCACGCAGGCATTTGCGCCGATCTGCACGTCGTCATCAAGGCGCACGATGCCGACCTGCGGCTTGCTGACGTGCTCGCCAGTGGCGGGATTGGTGGCAAATCCGAAGCCGTCGCTGCCGATCACCGCTCCATGATAGAGCACCACGCGCTTGCCCAGAATGCAGCCTTTGGCCACCACAGCATTGGCATGAAGAACGCAGTCGTCGCCGATCTGCACATCGTCGCCGATCACCACGCCCGGCTCAATTTTCACCCGGTCGCCGATCCGCACCCGGTCGCCGACGCAGACCAACGGCCCGATGCTGATCTGCTCGCTGATCTGGCAGTCGCGCCCAAGCACCGCCCGTTCGTGAATGCCGGTCGGCTTGAACTCCTCTGCCAGCAGCCAGCAATGGATTGTGGCCGCCGCCAAATCCACATTGCGCACTTTAATCAGCGGAAGAGTGCCGCTGCTGAAATCCACCGGCACGATGCAGGCAGAAGCCCGGCTGACAGCCAGCTTGTCCGCCAGTTTCGCGCTGTTGATGAAGGTGAGCTGGCCGGGTTCCGCCAGATCAAGGCTGTTCAGGGCCGTGACGGTCAGACTGCCGTCGCCCTCCACGGTGCCGCCGATCAGTTCGGCCAGTTCGGCCAGACTTGCTGTTTTCATAACGCTTGAATTAAAGTCGTAGCTGAAACAAAATATAGTGCAAAGTGCGCATTAGGTGTCTTCAACCTATTGCAGAAGGACAACGCAGGTCTGGCAAATAGTTTTCTGTAAAGAAATGAGCAGGTCAACTGCAGCATGACGGTAATATCGTTGAAAAAACTGTGTCAGGTTTTTTCATACTGCTGGCCGGGGAGCTGCCGGATGAGTGATTTCAGCTCCAAGCCCAGCAGGAGACCGTGCAACTCACCCATCGGCAGACCGCTTTTTGCCGCCAGTTCTTCGATGTCGGTCGGATAGGCACTGAGCAGGGCGAGCAGCTGCTGTTCCGGCTCAGAGAGTTCAACAGGCACAGCCTGCGGAGCTTGGCTGCCCCTGCTTTGCGCAATAGGCAGCTCGGCCAAAATATCCTCGAACGAATGCACCAGCTTGGCTCCCTGCTGAATCAGATGGTGGCTTCCTTCGCTTTGCGGGGAATCAATCCGGCCCGGCACTGCGAAAACTTCGCGGTTTTGCTCCAAGGCAAGACGGGCGGTGATCAGTGAGCCGGAGCGGGCCGCAGCCTCAATCACGACCACGCCGAGCGACAGGCCGCTGATGATCCGGTTGCGGGCTGGAAAACGAGAGCCTTCCGGCGGCGTGCCGAGAGGATATTCACTGAGCAGCAATCCTTGCGCCCAGACTTGCTCGTATAACCTTCTATGAAAACGGGGATAAATTACATCCACGCCGCAGCCAAACACAGCGGCGGTCTGACCTCCGGCGGCCAGTGCGCCCGCATGGGCTTGGCCGTCAATGCCTTCCGCAAGACCGCTGACCACAGTCAGACCCGCTTCCGTGAGCTGGCGGGCAAGCTGAAAGCTCACCTTGCGGCCATAGTCGGTGGCGGAACGGGAGCCGACCAGCGCGACGGCAGGCCGATGCAGGCAGGAAAGATCGCCCCGGCACCAGAGCAGCACTGGCGGATCGTGAATGGTGCACAGCTGGGGAGGATACAGCGGATCAGCACAGGGCCGCAGCCGCACCTTGGCGGCTGCGGCCCGTTCCTGCTCGCGGACAGCCCATGCGCGGGCCTGAGCAAGAACGGATTGACTGCTGAAGAGAGCGGTGATTTTAGGGCCGATGCCGTCAACCTGCGCAACAGCCGGTCCGGCAGCCAGCACTGCTGCCGGGCTGCCGAAAAAGGAGGCAAGACGGTGGATCAGGATGCAGCCAAGCCCCGGCAGGGCGGCCAAAGTCAGCCAGTCCCTGATCCTGCCGTCAGAATCTGCCTGCGCGTCAGTCGCGGACAAACGGCTCTAAATAACGGCTGCGGTTCGGATGCCGCAGCTTTTTGATGGCTTGCGACTCAATCTGCCGGATGCGCTCGCGGGTTACAGCAAAACATTGCCCCACTTCTTCCAGCGTGTGATCACAGGCCACATCAATGCCGTAACGCAGCCGCAACACCTGCGCTTCCCGCTCGGTCAGATCATCCATCACTTTCGACAGGCAGCGTCTCAGGCTTTCGGAGATGGACAGCTCCTGCGGATCAGGATTCACCTCGTCAATGATAAAATCACTGAGCATGGTGTCGTCTTCATCGCCAACCGGCGCATCCAAGGAAATCGCGTCCTTGGCGGTTTTCAGCGCGGCGTTGACATACTCCACGTCGGTGTCGAGCTGAACTGCCAGCTCCTCCGGGGTTGGCTCCCGGCTTTCCGCCCGCTGGAATTCGCGGGTGAAGCGCAGCATCCGATTGATTGCCTCAATCATATGCACTGGCAGCCGGATCGTGCGGCCCTGATCAGCAATGCCCCGGTTGATGGACTGCCGGATCCACCATGTGGCGTAGGTGGAGAACTTATAGCCCCGGTTGTAGTCGTATTTCTCAACCGCCTTCATCAGGCCGATGTTGCCTTCCTGAATCAGATCGGCAAGCATCATCCCGCGATTGAGGAATTTCTTGGAGATGGAAATCACCAAGCGCAGATTGGCCCGCACCAGCGCTTCTTTGGCCTGCTTGGCGGTGAGACGGCCTATCTTCACCTCGGTGAACAGGGCGTTGAAGCTGCGGCAATCCATGCCCACGGTTTCAGCCAAGTCAAAGCTGATCTGCCGCTCCAGCTCGTCAATATCCGCATGATGCTCGCCCGCTTTGTCAGCCAGCAGCAGCTCGCGCCGCGCTTTGATCCGCACCTCGCGGAATTTTTCGCTGAACTCTTCCACCGTTTTGACCACCGGCAGCAGGCTTCTGAAACTGACCCGCCACTGCCGGAACAGCGCGGCGATCTCCAGCCCAATGTGGCGGATGCCGTCAGTCAACGGCTCTTCCTCCTCCGGGCTGCCGAGTTTTTCTTTGAGCTGACGGAACAAACTGACGCGCTGCTGCTCCAGCCGGCTGGCCCGCTCCACCGCGTCAAGGAAGGTCTCCCGGATATCAGCCAAGCCGCTGTCGTCGTTCTCAGAAATCCCATTCAGCACCGAGCCGATGCGCAGGCTGCCCTGAAGCAGGCCGTTGCGCAGCGTATTGAGCGCTTCCAGCCCCATTGTCAGCTGAAGGACGGCGTTCTGTACCCGCGCCTCGCCTTCTTCAATTTTTTTCGCCAGCTCAATCTCCTCATGATAACTGAGCAAGTCGAGCTCGCCCATTTCCCGGAGATAAATATTCATTGGATCCGCCCATGAATCTTCTTGAACCGGCCTTTCTTCTTGTCCGCCTTCGCAGGTATATTCCTCGCCGCCCAGCTCGGCATCCAGACTCTGTCCCAACTCTTCTTCGTCTTCATATAATTTTTCTGAAGACAACAGCTCTAACTGGTTCTTCATGCAGATACCTCCTCCGTACCGTCAAAAAACGCAGTTTTTTCCAAGCGGAATCCGCCGATTCCGCCTGTTCCCGCCCATGCTGCGCGGCATTTTTCCTGCCCTCCTCGGTCAGCAGCTCTCAACCCATTGCTAGCTGCTGTCGCCCGATTGTCCGCCTTCCCGTCGGGCTGCGCAGAAAAAATTTTCATTTTTCAGTTTCACTCTGCTGCTCTTTTCTTGCTGAGTTTTTTCAGCCCCTGTTTTATATAATACAACTTTTTGCACAGCATGTACAGAATTTTCAATAGCCACGCTGTGGTTTTTTCTTGCCGCTGGCAACCGGAGGGGTCTCTGCTGCTTTTGGGCAGCACCGCCGACTGTGCGGCCAGTCAGGAATAAGTCTCAACAAGATAAGGCACACTGTATCACTTTTTCATTTTTTTGCAACAAATTTCAATTGACAAAAGGCTGTTTTTTTATATCCGGCTGAATTTGCCGCTGCAAGTTCTGCACTGTTTCCGTGTCTTCAGTTTGATCAATCTGCTGAAAAATCTTTTTGTTGTCCCGCTTTTTCTTTTGGTCACGCAGCCAAGCACGTATTACAGCGTAGGCTGAAGCACCTTGCTCTTCGTCTTCATCCGGCGTGTCCTGCGCTGCCCCACGCAAGATGAGTTCCGTGACCATCTGCCGGGCCTGGCTGCCGTCCGGCAGATGCGCAAGAAGCTGCTCCGGTAAGATCGGCCCAGCCGCCGCCAGCCGCTGCAAGGCCTGCGTCAGGTCCCGCAGCGGCTGGGCGCAGGTGTGAACGTGCTCCATCAGCAGGCCGTCAACCATCAGCTTGTCGAAATGTTCTGGATACTGCACAAGAAAATTGAATAACTGCCGCTGGTCATTAGGGAGGTGAACGGGTGCTGGTGCCGCCGTGATTTCCACATGTCCGCTATCTTCTGCTTCTGGGAAAAACTCTGGCGGCGGAGCGAAAGGCGGAAGCTGCTCCGGCTCCTCCTGCCGCTGCGGCAGGCCGCCAGGCAAAAAATGCTGCGGCGACACACCCAGCTTGCTGCTGAAATGCGCGGCCATCAACTCCTGCTGCCCTCGATCAGGTGCCTCCCGCACTAACTCGGCCAGCTCGGCCATGATCCTGCTCTTGCCGGTCAGCGTGACCCCGTGCTCTTCCACCAGCGCATCAAAGATGAACTCCGCCAGCGGCTGGGCCTTGCTGATCAACTCCTGAAGTGCCGCTGCTCCCTGCTCCCGGACAAAGGAATCCGGGTCATGGCCAGATGGCAGCAGAGCGGCTTTGGCCTCCATCCGTTCCGCCAGAAAAAGCGGCACAGCCCGCTTGGCCGCTTTCTGCCCTGCCGCATCGCCGTCAAACAGCAGCACGGCTTCGTTGCAGCAGCCGCGCAAGGTGCGGACATGCTCTTTGGTCAGAGCGGTGCCCAGCGGCGCGACCGTGTTGCTGATGCCATGCACATCCAGCAAAAGCAGGTCAAAATTGCCCTCGACCAGCACGGCACGGCGGCTTTGGCGGATCGCATCCCGATGTTGGTGCAGGCCGAAAAGGACGCGGCCTTTGCTGAAGACCAAGCTCTCCGGGGAGTTCATGTACTTCGGCTGGCCGTCGCCGAGAATGCGTCCGCCAAAGGCCGCTGTTTTGCCGCCCGCATCAAGAATCGGAAACATGATGCGGTCGCGGAACCGGTCGTACCAGCCATTCTTTTTCGCTGCGATCAGCCCGGCCTGCGCGACCGCCTCTGCCGGGAAGGTTTTGGTCAGGCGCGAGGCAGCAAAATCCCAGTCATTCGGAGCATAGCCAAGCTGATAGCGGACAAGGAATTCCTGCGGCACGCCGCGCCGGATAAGATACTGCCGGGCCGCTTCAGCCTGCGGAGCTTTGAGCAGCACTTCATGATAGAGCTGCGCCGCCGCCTGATTGACCGCATGAAGCAGGCCGCGCTGCTGCCGCTGCGCTTCCTCAGCTTCGCTCAATTTGGGTTCCGGCAGGCTGATCTGATACCGCCCGGCCAGCGCCTTCATGACCTCCGGGAAGCTCAGGTTCTGATATTTCATCAGAAAGCTGAAGACATCGCCGCTTTCGCCGCAGCCGAAACATTTATAGCTTTGCCGCTGCGGATTGACGGAAAAGGAGGGCGTTTTTTCGCCGTGAAAAGGGCAAAGCCCGGTGAAATGCCCGCCCGCCCGCCGGAGCTGCACATGCTCGCCGACAATTTGAACAATGTCCGCTGCCTCGCGGATCCGTTCTTTGGTCTGCTCCCAGTCCGCCTGTGAATCTTTGGATGCCATGCTGCTCCTTGCTGTTCTATCTGATCACCGAGCAGACAAATATACCGCAGCCTTTCGCTCCGCGCATTCCCCATGCACCGCCGCGCAATTTTTCTTGACGCAAGACCGCAATTCAGTTAGACACAGAGCTGCGTTTCACGGGGGGTGCTTCTGCGGAAGCTGAGAGAGGCCCGGCCTCAACCCTTGGAACCTGACACGGTTAGCACCGCCGCAGGGACAGTGGAGCTTCCGCAGCTATTTCCTTGCCACTGCATTCCTTCGCCGCTCATCTCACGCAGACCATGAGCTTCAAAGAAAAATACGTCAATCCCTTCACGGACTACGGCTTCAAGCGGCTGTTCGGTGAGGAGCCGAACAAGAACCTGCTGCTTGATTTTCTCAACGAGCTGCTGAAGCACGAGCAGGGGGAACTCAAAGACCTGACCTATCTGAAAACTGAGCGGCTCGGCGACACGAGCTTGGACCGCAAGGCGGTCTTTGATATCTACTGCGAAAACGAGCGCGGCGAGAAGTTCATCGTCGAGCTGCAAAAGACCAAGCAGAATTTCTTCAAAGACCGGACGCTGTACTATTCCACCTTTCCCATCCGCGAGCAGGCGGAGCGGGCGGATTGGAACTTCGAGCTGAAGGCGGTCTATCTGGTCGCAATCTTGGATTTTGTCTTTGACGCGGACAAGGCCGAGCCGGACAAATACCGCTACGATGTCAAGCTCTCGGACATCGCGACGAACAAGGTCTTCTACGACAAGCTGACCTTCATCTATTTGGAGATGCCCAAGTTCAGCAAAACATTGGAGCAGATAGAGACGCGGTTCGAGAAATGGCTGTATGTGATCAGGAATCTGAACCGGCTGGACAGAGTGCCGGAGCAGCTGCGGGAGCGAATCTTCGAGCAGCTTTTCGAGGCGGCGGAAGTCGCCCGCTTCACGCAGGAGCAGTTTCTTTCCTACGAGGACAGCCTGAAGCATTACCGCGACATGAAAAACTCCCTTGATACGGCGAGGGAGGAAGGCATGGCACTGGGCAAAGCGGAAGGCAAGATGGAAGGCCAGCTTGAAATAGCTGAGAAACTGCTGCGGAAGAAGATGTCCGTGGCAGATGTGCATGAAATAACCGGGCTGCCGGAAGAGGAAGTCCGACGAATATGCGGCAGAATTTTTCAGGAGGAGAGACCATGAAAGGAAGCGGATTTCTTCTTCCTGCCATCAAGTTCCTGCTGGATGGCAAATAACGAACAGCAGCCAGCCATTATCATGCAGATAACCCTGAATGGCGAGCCGGTTGAGACTGCCGCCCGCACTTTGCGGGAGCTGATCGTCAGCCAAGGCTTGGAGCCGGACGCGATTGTCGCGGAAGTCAATTTTGCCCTGATTAAACGGGAACAATGGCAGCAGCATGTCCTGAAGGACGGGGACAGCGTGGAGCTGCTCAGTTTTGTGGGAGGAGGCTGAGATGAGAGAGGAGATGCAGGCGCAGGCGGATGACGCGCTGCTGCTTGGCGGGGTGCGTTTCGGCAGCCGCCTGTTCACCGGCACTGGCAAGTTCGCCTCGCGGGAGCTGATCGCCCCGATGCTGGCGGCCAGCGGTTCGGAGCTGATCACGGTCGCCTTGCGCCGGGTTGATCCCAAGGCGGGCGAGCAGGACATTCTGCGCTACATCCCGCCGTCGGTGCGGGTGCTGCCCAACACCTCCGGCGCACGCACTGCCGAGGAGGCGGTGCGCATCGCCCGCATCGCCCGTGAAGCTGGCTGCGGCGACTTCATCAAGATTGAGGTGATCAGCGACATGAAATACCTCCTGCCGGACAACGCCGAGACCCTGCGGGCCACGGAACTGCTGGCCAAGGAAGGCTTCATCGTCCTGCCCTACATGATGCCGGACATCACCGTGACCAAGCAGCTCCATGACGCAGGCGCGGCGGCGGTGATGCCGCTCGGCTCGCCCATCGGCAGCAACCGGGGCTTGGAGATGAAGGCGATGATCAAGCGGATCATTGAGGCGAGCAGGCTGCCGGTGGTGGTGGACGCAGGCATCGGCAGGCCCTCGCAGGCCGCCGAGGCGATGGAACTGGGCGCGGACGCGGTCTTGGTCAACACCGCCATCGCCACCAGCGCGGATCCGATTCAGGCGGGCCGGGCTTTTGGCCTTGCGGTGCAAGCCGGGCGGCTGGCGCGGCTGGCGCAGTTGGCCGGAGAAAAAGAATACGCCGAAGCCTCCTCGCCGCTGACCGGCTTTCTGAGGAGCTGAGATGTCCTTCTTAGACACAGTCACCAAGCTGGAATCCTTCGACTTCGACCGCCATTTCCGCGCGGTGACAGCAGCGGACGTGCGCCGTTCCTTAGAACGCGAGGATTTGGATTTCCGCGACCTGCTCAACCTGCTCTCGGTTCCGGCCCAGGACTTTTTGGAGGAGATGGCCCGGCGGGCGCGGCAGCTCACCTTGCAGCACTTCGGCAGGGTGATCAGCCTCTACGCGCCGCTCTACATCTCCGATTATTGCGCCAACGCCTGC
Source organism: Candidatus Electronema sp. JM (assembly GCF_048287415.1). NCBI lineage: Bacteria > Pseudomonadati > Thermodesulfobacteriota > Desulfobulbia > Desulfobulbales > Desulfobulbaceae > Candidatus Electronema > Candidatus Electronema sp. JM. The sequence continues at coordinate 6,498 of NZ_JBLWEN010000015.1, read as the reverse complement.
GCTTACTGCGGCTTTCACGCCGGGGTGGATTTCCCGCGCACCAAGCTGACGCTGGCCGAGATTGAGCAGGAAGCGCAGGCCATCGCCGCCACTGGCATCCGCCACATCCTTGTCCTCACCGGCGAGGCTCCGGCGCAGACCCCGCTCTCCTATCTCCTCGACACCGTGGCGGTGCTGAAGCGGCATTTCTCCTCCATAGCCTTGGAGATATTCCCGCTCGATGTGGAGGAATACCGGCAGCTCTGCGAGGCCGGGGCGGATTCGCTCACCGTTTATCAGGAAGTGTACGACCGCGCTGTGTATCAGGAAGTGCATCCGGCGGGACGGAAAGCGGACTATGCCTGGCGTTTGCAAACCCCGGAGCGCGGCGCGCGGGCCGGTTTCCGCGCCCTGAACATCGGGCCGCTCTTCGGCCTTGGCGAGCCGCGCCGCGAGGCATGGCTGGCCGCGCTGCACGCCCGCTGGCTGGAGGAGGAGTTCCCGGAGGTGGAAATCTCGCTCTCTCTGCCGCGCATGACCAAGGCCGCTGGAGCAATTGCCCCGCGCCATCAGCTTGCCGATCTTGAGTTTGTCCAGTTCATGCTCGCCTGGCGGCTGTTCATGCCGAGGCTGGGCATCACCATTTCCACCCGCGAGGCCCCGGCCTTCCGCGACCGGCTGCTCCACCTTGGCGCAACCCGCTTCTCCTCCGGCTCGAAAACGGGCGTGGGCGGCTACGCGGTCAGGAAGCAGGAGGAAGCCCCGGTGCAGTTCAGCGTCACCGACGACCGCAGCGTCGAGGAAGTGGCGGCGATGCTCCGCCGCAACGGGTATCAGCCGATTTTCAAGGACTGGGAAAGGGTGTGATCGTGATACGTATCATGCCGCTGTCGTGATAGGTATCACGACGATGCCATGATACGTATGATGATTTTGCCGTGATACTCGATGCGGCAGATTCGGGATACTAAACCTTTTTCGCAAGCATAGAGGGGCGCGGCGGCAGCGGGTGAGAAAAGGCATCGCAGCGGCTTTGCTTTTGCAGAACATGAACATCAAGAATGGATACTGAAAATGGCAAGATTTATCAATACCAAAAGAGCCGTCTCAGAGTTAGAGGAACTCATCAGGAACGCTGGCGAGAAACTGTATCTCGTGTCACCATACCTGAAGCTGTCCAAGGATTTCAAAGAACTGCTTGCCTATAGAAACAGCAAGAACAAAGTCACAACCGTTATTTTCGGGAAACAGGAACTGAAGCCTGACGAACTGAATTTCTTGCAGGGGCTGCGCTTCATTGTTTTGTATTACCATGAGGACTTGCACGCCAAGTGCTATGCGAATGACGACAAGATGATCATCACATCTTTGAATCTCTATGAGTTCTCGATGGCGAACAACAAGGAGATGGGTGTCCTCATCGACAGGAACGACCCGGCGGACAAGAAGACATTTGACGACGCGATGGATGAGGTGAAATTTATCATTGACAACAGCAAGCCTCATGAGTTAATTGCCGAAAAGATAAATGGCTCCGAGCGGGTGCGTGAACAGTCAGCGCACCAGAAAGCAGCGGACAAACCTGCGGCTGCTCCAACGAAGCAGTCTGCCACAGGGTATTGCATCCGCACCGGCGTGGAAATTCCATTTAATATCGAAAAACCGTTCTGCTATGAGGCGTACAAGTCTTGGAGACAATTTGAGAACGGCGACTATCCAGAAAAGTATTGCCATTTCTCCGGTGAGCCATCCAATGGAGAAACTTGTTTCAACAAGCCAATCCTGACGAAGAATTGGAAAAAAGCTCAACAGTTGCATGGCTGTTGAATATAGGTGCTGCGTTATGCTGCCCGGATTGCGATAATGTCCGTCTCATACAGCCTAAAGAGTGGCAGGAAGACCAATCGGCATCCTCCGCCGCGCGTTTCTGCAAAAGTCTACGGTCAGCTCCTCGACAAAACGGCGAAAAACATCTGTCTTCGTTCCTGTATCAGGATATCACCATGTATAGTTATGATAAAATAAAAACATTGCTTAGAAGCAATATAATTCTCTACGCAATCATCTCTCTATTAGTTGTTGTCGCCTATTCAAAAGTTCTCAATAATAATTTCATCGGCTACGATGACGACAAATATGTGACGGAAAACGTTCATGTCCAGCAGGGCATCAGCAAAGACAGCGTTCTCTGGGCGTTCAGTTCGCTCCATGCAAGCAACTGGCATCCTGTCACGTGGCTGTCCCACATGCTGGATGTTGAGCTTTATGGCATGAATGCTGGCGGCCACCATTTCAGCAGCCTGCTGCTGCACCTGATAAACAGTCTGCTGCTGTTTTTTGTGCTGAAGAATATGACAGGAGCACCGTTGCGAAGCTGCGCTGTTGCCGTGCTCTTCGCAGTCCATCCTCTGCATGTTGAATCTGTCGCTTGGGTTGCAGAACGCAAGGATGTTTTAAGCACTTTCTTCTGGCTGCTGACTACCTGGAGCTATATTCGCTTTATAAAAACTAAGAAACGTGATGCTTATCTGCTGGCTGTTTTATTCTTTCTGCTCGCGCTGATGGCAAAACCAATGGCAGTCACCCTGCCATTTGCGCTGCTGCTGCTGGATTATTGGCCTTTACAAAGGCTTGGCAAGAACGATGGTGAAATTCACACCAAAACAACCCAGCTGCTCTATGAGAAAATTCCCTTCTTTTTTTTGAGCATCGCTTCATCCAGCATCACCTTCTTTGCGCAGAAGCATGGAGATGCCGTAGCAGGATTAGCGGAATATCCTCTTCAGATGCGCATAGCCAATGCGCTGATTTCTTATATCACCTATCTTCAGAAAACTTTTCTTCCACAGAATCTCGGCATTCTTTATCCCTATCCCAACGCAATATCTGCATGGCAGGCTGTCGGCGCAGCTTTTATGCTGGCTGGCATCACCTTGCTGGCGGTACGGCATAGAGAACGCCTTCCGTGGCTTGCGGTTGGCTGGTTCTGGTATCTTGGCACACTGGTGCCGGTAATCGGATTGGTTCAGGTCGGTGTGCAGGCTCTTGCGGACCGCTACACCTATATTCCTATGGTCGGAATATTTATTATTGCATCATGGGGATCAGATGCACTGATTCGTAATTGGAAATATAAAAATATTGCGCTTGGGACTGCTGCTATTGTAATTTTCCCTGCCTTAACAATCAGCACAAGAATGCAGACTTCCTATTGGAGAGACAGTGTCACTTTATTTGAACATACGTTGGACGTGACTGAAGGAAATTACATCATTCACAACAACCTTGGCTTCGAATTCGCTCTGCAAGAACAGTATGAAAAAGCCCTTATGCACTACCAAGAAGCTCTGCGCATTTATCCGAATTTTGAACAGGCGGCTGTGAATTATGGTTCTGCATTGTTTTCATCTGGAAGAAAAGAAGAAAGTTTTGCTTATTATGAAGAAGTGCTGAGAAAAAGTCCTCGATTTGCCAATGTCCATTACAATTTTGGCACCCTGCTTCTCAAGGCTGGTCATCACGATAAGGCAGCCTTCCATTTTCAAACTGCCTTGCATCTCAAGCCGAACTATGCTGCCGCAGCCAATGGGCTTGGCGCAGTCATGCTGTACAAAGGAAATATTGAGCAGGCAATTTTTTTATTTAAAAAATCATTGGAAATTGATCCAGAATATATGGATGCAAAAAATAATCTCAAAAACGTGTCTGATTATCTTCAGCAAACAGGAACGAAGTGAAATATCACAAAGCAAAAAGCGAGTGATTGTCGCATTGGCAGGGTGTTATTCGTACTGGATTACAATAAAAAACAAAAACTCACGACACTGCCCGCAAGATGCTGGCGGCAGTGTCGCGTAAAGGAGAAAATTCAGTTCTCCCGCACCAGCCGGATGTCCCAGGCCTCAGAGCGGCCTTCGTTGTGGGGGTTTTCGACGATGCGGAACTCAAAAATCCGGGTCGGGTCTTGAAAATAATAATCGCCTTCCAAGGTGGATTTGGAAAGGTGGAAGAACACCGTTTCCGCTTTCAGCGTGTGATTTTCCTGCATTCTGAAGAAACGGAAAAAGCCGAAGCCCCGGTCGGCATTGAAGTTGGCCACTGTGCCACGCTGCCATTCCCCTTCTTTATTGGCGGCAACATCCTCCGGCTGCGGCTGGAAGGGCAGCAGGCCGGGGATGAGAAAACCGGAGAGGAAAGAATCCGCCGCCTCGCGCAGCTCACGGCTGACATTGTTGAAGCCGATCACGTCCACCCGGCAGCCCATGTTCTGCAACGCCGTGACAAGACGGATGAAATCGCCGTCGCCGGTGAGAAGGATGACCCGGTCAAGGTTGCGGGCCTGAAGCAGCGCGTCAATGGCCAAGTCCATGTCGGCATTGGCCTTGGTGGTGACATTGCCGTCCTCGTCTTCGTAGCGGCGCACAAATTTTTTAATGATTTTGAAACCGCACTGGCGCAGAATGTTGTGGTAAAAATACACCTTTTGCCGGTAATCCGGCTCTTTGCTGGTGCGGTCGCGGTCTTCGGCCAGATAGCAGTTCGCTCGAACCAAGATAGAGGTGGGATTGTTGGCGATGTCAACTAAGACATCATAACGCATCCCGTAACCGCCGCTCATTTTGATATTTTCTGCATCAACGTAAATTCCAGTTTTTAACATGACAAAGTGAAGGGTAAAGATTGATTCAAGAAAACTGCTGCCGAGAAAAAATACCGCAAGAGGAGAACTCTCCCCTTGCGCATGGATGCAACAGAACTATTCCCACTCGATGGTGGAAGGAGGCTTGGAGGATATGTCATATACCACCCGATTCACGCCGCGCACCTCGTTGATGATGCGGGTGGAAATCCGGCCCAGCAGGTCGTAGGGCAGCTGCGACCAGTCGGCGGTCATCGCGTCGCGGCTGTCCACCGAGCGCAGGGCGATGACGTGCTCGTAGGTGCGGCCATCGCCCATCACGCCGACCGTCTGAATCGGCAGGAGCACGGCGAAGGACTGCCAGACCTTGCGGTACCAGCCCGACTGCTTCATTTCCTCCAGCACGATCACGTCGGCCTGACGGACAATGCGCAGCCGCTCGGCAGTGATTTCGCCCATGATGCGGATGCCGAGGCCAGGGCCAGGGAAAGGCTGGCGGAAAATCGCCTCTTCCGGCAGGCCGAGTTCCAAACCCAGCTCGCGCACCTCGTCCTTGAACAGCTCGCGCAGCGGCTCGATCAGGGCGAGGTGCATCCGCTCCGGCAGGCCGCCGACATTGTGGTGCGATTTGATCGGCGCTTTGCCCCGGAAAACTACGGACTCGATCACGTCAGGATAGAGCGTGCCTTGGGCGAGATATTTAACCTGCCCCAGCTTCTTCGCCTCCTGCTCGAAAATCTCAATGAAGCCGTAGCCGATGCGTTTGCGCTTCTCTTCGGGATCAGCAATGCCCTTCAGCCGTTCCAAGAAGTAGGCTTCGGCATCAATGTCAATCACCTGCAAGTCGGTGCGCTCGCGGAAGAAGCGGAGCACGCCCGCGCTCTCGTTGGTGCGCATCAGGCCGTTGTTGACGTGAATGCAGGTGAGCTGGCTGCCAATGGCCCGATGAATCATCGCCGCGACCACAGTCGAATCCACGCCGCCGGACAGGGCGCAGATCACCCGGTCGCTGCCGACTTTCTCCCGCACCGCCGCCACGGTGGATTCAATGAAGGACTGCATCGTCCACGAAGCGTCGCAGCCGCAGATGCCGAAGATAAAATTGCGCAGAATGTCCGTGCCGATCAGCGTGTGCGCCACTTCCGGGTGGAACTGCACGGCGACAAAAGGTTTTTCCTGATGGCGCAGGGCTGCATAGGGCGAATGCTCGGTGTCGGCAATGGCGATGAAGCCGGGCGCAAGTGCCTCGACGCGGTCGCCGTGGCTCATCCAGACCTGATGATGGGCAGGTTTGGCCTCCAAGCCGCTGAACAGCCCGGCAGTCTCGCTGATGCGCAGCTCGGCCTTGCCAAACTCGCGCTTCTCGGCCCGCTCCACCCGCCCGCCAAGCTGCTGCGTCATGAGCTGCGCTCCATAGCAGATGCCCAACACCGGCACGCCCATATTGAACAGGCCGGGATCGGAGAGCGGCGCATCCTCGTCATAAACCGAAGCCGGACCGCCGGAAAGGATGATGCCCGCAGGCCGCAGCTCCTTCAGCTTGGCAAGCGGCAGGGTGTAGGGGTGAATCTCCGAATAGACCTTTTGCTCGCGGATGCGGCGGGCGATAAGCTGGGTGGTCTGGGAGCCGAAATCAAGAATGATGATGCTGTGGCTGTGCATGAACGCGAAGCTGTGGAAGGGCTGACAACTATCGATGAAAATAAGCAGAAGGACAATATGTTACACTTCTTGCTGGAGGCATTGCAAGCATTCTGCCTCAGCAAAAATAAACTATATTATCACCGCCGAGGGAGAAAAGCAAATGAATGCGTCTTCGCGGGCGGAAAAGGCAGGAGCATTTTTTGCTGCGGAACGCCGCCGCGCTTGGTATGCTTCAC
>NZ_JBLWEN010000014.1:0-54085 GCF_048287415.1 Candidatus Electronema sp. JM | reverse complement strand
AGCCCTTCTCCTCAGCGGAGGCTATCTTGCTCTCCACATCCAGCAGGGCGCGCATCCGGGTCTCATAGACCAGCCGCTCCTCCTCATTGAACATCCGGTCTGCCACCTCCACCGCCTTGAGAATGCTGCGGTCGGCGGCCATTGTCTCCGGCATTTCGTTCCGCCGCAGCTCGTGCGCCCTGGAAAGGAAGGCGGCCCAGCGGTCGAGCGGCTTGACCAGCTCCGCGAAGCCCTTCCTGAACTTGCGCAGCTCGATATAGTGCAGCTCGAAGAGGTCATGCAGGCCGTCGTCCTTGCCGCTGGCGGTGTTGATGATCTTGTACAGGCTGTGGAACTCCGCGTCGCCGGGCACGAAGTTGAAGTCGAGGATGCAGATGCTCACGGTCTTCTGGAGCTGCCGGCACATCTGCCCTTCGGCGAGCTGCTCAGTGACGAGCTTGGCCCAGCAGTAGATGGCCCGCTTGTCGAAGTACAAGTCCTCGCTGATCTGCATCTCGACGTTGAACCAGCGGCCCTTGCGGTCAACCGCCTTGATGTCGAGAATGGACATCTTGCCCGCCTGATAGTCGGCGAGGCTGTAGGGGTTGCGCAGGGTCACGTCCGCGACCTGATCCTCCTCCGAGACCACCGCGTTGATCAGGGAGATGAGCAGGTCCTTGTTCTCCTCGCTGCCGAAGAGCTTTTTAAAGGCGAAATCCACTCTGGGGTTTATCCGGCACATGTCGTTCTGCCTCTGGTTGAGGGGGATATCAGGCGAACAGCTCCGCCTCGCGGAAGCTCTTCGCCTGCCGGTCTTTGGCGGAAAGGTTCGGCTCGCCTGCCAGCGGCCAGGCGATGCGCAAGTCCGGGTCGTTCCAGATGATGGCCCGCTCATGCGCCGGGGCGTAGTAGTCCGTGGTCAGGTACAGGAATTCCGCGCTCTCCGACAGGACAAGGAAGCCGTGGGCAAAGCCCTCCGGCACCCAGAGCTGCCGCTTGTTCTCCGCTGAGAGGATTTCCCCGGCCCACTGCCCGAAGGTCGGCGAGCTGCGGCGGATGTCCACCGCCACATCAAAGACCTCGCCCTGCACCACCCGCACCAGTTTGCCCTGCGGCTGCTGTATCTGGTAATGCAGGCCGCGCAGGACATGCTGCGCCGAACGCGAGTGGTTGTGCTGGACAAAGACGGTGTTCAGGCCGGTGGCCTGCTGCCATTGCCGCTGGCTGAAGCTCTCGAAGAAGAAGCCGCGCTCGTCGCCGAAAACCTTCGGCTCAAGCAGCAGGACATCAGGAATGCTGGTCGGCTTGACGTTCATGCGCGGTCTCCGTACATCTTTGCATAATAAGCCTGATAGGAGCCGTCGGTCACAGCGGCAGTCCAGTCGCGGTTGCGCAGATACCAGTCCACGGTCTTCTCAATCCCCTGCTCAAAGGTCATCTTGGGCCGCCAGCCCAGCTCATTGGCAATCTTGCTGGCATCAATGGCATAGCGGCGGTCGTGGCCGAGCCGGTCTTTCACAAAGGTGATCAGCGAGCGGCGCGGCTGGCCGGACGGCAGCGGCCCAGCCTTTTTGTCTAACAGATCGCAAAGCAGCTGCACCACATGCAGATTGGTCTTCTCGTTGTGCCCGCCGATGTTGTATGACTCGCCCAGCCTGCCCTGCTCAATCACCCGGACTATGGCCTCGCAGTGATCCTGCACATAGAGCCAGTCGCGCACGTTGCCGCCGTCGCCATAAACCGGCAGCGGCTTGCCGTGCAGGCCGTTGTTGAGCATGAGCGGAATCAGCTTCTCCGGGAACTGGTACGGCCCGTAATTGTTCGAGCAGTTGGTGATCAGCACCGGCAGGCCGTAGGTGTGGAAATAGGCCCGCGCCAGATGATCTGACGAGGCTTTGGAGGCGGAGTAAGGCGAGCGCGGATCGTAGGCCGTCTCCTCGGTGAAGAAGCCGGTCGCGCCAAGCGAGCCGAAGACCTCGTCAGTGCTGACGTGGAGAAAGCGGCAGCCCTCGCTCCTGCCTGCCCAGTGCTTCTTCGCCGCCTCCAGCAAGGTGAAGGTGCCGACGACATTGGTCTGGATGAACTCCGCCGGGCCGGTGATCGAGCGGTCAACGTGCGACTCGGCGGCGAAATGAGCCACGGTGTCAATCTTGTGCTCGCGGAAGAGCCTGTTCAGCAGCGCGCTGTCGCAGATGTCGCCTTTGACAAAGCTGTAGTTCGGGTGGCTGCTGAGATCGGCCAAGCTCTGCAAATTGCCCGCGTAGGTCAGCTTGTCGAGATTGATCACCCGCCAGTCCGTCTTTTCCGCCAGCAGCAGGCGGACGAAGTTCACGCCGATGAAGCCGCAGCCGCCAGTGACCAGCACTGTTTTCGCCATGTTGCGCCTGTTGTCCTGTAGGGGCAATCCCCCGTGATTGCCCGAATTGTCTTTTCTGTAATGAGACCAGCAAGGGCAGGCACAGGGGCCTGCCCCTACGATAGGTGCTGAACACTATAAAACATCAGCGGCGCGGCTGTCAAACAGCTTGCGGCAGCTTGGGCAACTGTTTATGCTGCGCGTGACGTTCTGTTTTTCGGCCTGATTCAGGCGGCAGTGCTTGCCGATGAGGATCTCCCGTGCTCAGAAAAAAACATCGGGCGATCTCGTCAGAAAGCGTCGCTCGATCTCGTATCACGGCATCAAGCGAGGGCGTATGATGCCGTCGCTCGATCTCGATACAAAGCGTCGAGCGAGGGCGTGCTGCTCCGTCGGGCGAGGCCGCAGTATGGCATCGAACGATGTTTTTCAGAAAGCTCGCTCGATGTTTTTCCGGGAGCAGCGGGGAGGGTTGATGCTGTTGTCTAATGTCAGGCGGGAAACAAAAACTGTGGATTGGCGGCGGAAACAGGCGCAAAGAAAAAAGGAAGGTGGCAAAATGGAACATGAGTTATGTCCAAAATGCAACAAACGGTTGCTTGATGATGTATCAAAGACGACTATTTATGGCCATGACTATGAATCTTATTTTACAGTATGTCCAAGTTGTTATTACTGGAGGCTTGATCATAATGAATGGGGAATGCAGGGTGAACATGAAAATAAGAAGCATACAGAAGGTTATATTGAATCTTTATTTGGAGAAATACTCAAATTAGAAGAAGAACTAAAAAAAGATGGTGTTTGGTATGACGATTTTTCCACCAAGATTGTCACTCCTGAACTTCGATATGCTTACAAACAAGGTGCAGCGTCCTTTTATAATTATTTGCGTAACATCGAAGCCGCACCGATAATCCTCAACGAAGCAAAGCTGATTCTGATCGGTGAAGGCGAAGTGGGCAAAAGCTGCCTGCTTGGCGCGTTGCGCGGCGACCCGTGGGAAGAAAGCCGCCCGACCACGCACGGCATCGAAATCAAGCCGGTTCTTCTAACTGACTCGGAAAGTGGCAAGGAACTCACTCTCAACGGCTGGGATTTCGGCGGCCAGCGCGTGTATCGCCCAACGCACCAGCTTTTCTTCAGTGCGCCTGCTGTCTATCTGGTGGTTTGGAAGCCGCGTGAAGGGCCGCAGCAAGGCTTTGTCAACGAATGGATTCAGCTCATCAAACGCCGTGAACCGGATGCGAAAATCCTTGTCATCGCCACGCACGGCGGGCCAAAGCAGCGGCAGCCGGACATTGCCCGGCAGGAGCTGTGGGACATGTTTGGCAAGGAAACCGTGCTGGACTTCTTCTTTGTCGAAAGCAAGCCAGACGCGGCGGACGGGCGGCGCGGCATCGAAGAGCTGAAGCGGCGCATTGCTGAGGTCGCCGCCTCGCTGCCGGAAGTGGGCCGCTCCGTGCCCAAGAGCTTTCAGGAAGTCCGCCAAGATTTGCGCGACATCGGCAAGCCCTTCTTGCCGCTGGAACAGGTGCTGGCTGTCTGCCACGACCGCAAAATGGACGAGGAGACCGCCAAGCTCTTCATCACCATTTCGCACCGCCTCGGCCATCTCATCCATTACGAGCACGACAAGGCTCTGCGCGACCTCGTGGTGCTGAAACCGGACTGGCTGGCCACGGCAATTAGTTTTGTCCTTGACGACGAAGAGACACGTGACAGGCAGGGCTTGGTCCGCCTGTCGCGCCTCAGCCAGCTCTGGAACGATCCGGCCCGCGAGGAAGAATACCGCTATCCGGCGGAACTGCATCCGGTTTTCCTCCGCCTGATGGAACGCTTCGATCTTTCCTATCGGGCAGCGGAACCGGGCGCAGAGAACGAGGACGACCCGCTCAGTTTGATCGCCCAGCTTGTCCGCGACACCCGCCCGGCAGAACGGTTGGCGCAGGAATGGCCGCAGCAGCCCGGCGCAGGCGACATTGAGCAGCGGCAAATCTGCCGTATTGTGGACGACAAGGGCCAGTCTGCCAATGCGGAAGGGCTGTTTTATCAGCTCATTGTCCGTCTGCACAAATACTCGCTGGGCCGCAATTGCCACTGCGAGAGCGTCCACTGGCAGCGCGGCCTGCTCCTCGATAACGACTACAATGGCCGTGCCCTGCTGGAGCACAAGGGCAATGACATTCACCTCACTGTCCGTGCCCCATATCCAGAATTCTTCCTCGCCATGCTCACCGACGAGGTGAAAAATTTGGTGAAATTCTTCTGGGAAGGGCTGCGCTGCAACGTGATGGTGCCCTGCCTGCTGCCGCCCTGCCAAGGGCTGTTTGAGATTCGCAAGCTGATTGAGAACAAAAGGCGAGGCCGCCCGGATCAGCCCTGTCCGCTCTGCAACGAATGGCAGAATATTGACGAGCTGCTCCGCAACGCGCCATCTGAAAAGCCAATCCGCCTTGAGCAGTTGCAGGCGGAATTCGCTGTGGTCAATCTCAAGCTCGACAGGATGGACGCAACAACCAGCCGCATCCTCAGCCAGATTGACAAATCCTTCAGCGACCTGTTTCAGCTCTTTGTTGACGAGGCCAAGGAAGGCCCGCGCCTGTTCAGCCTGTATCCGGTTGATCCCGGTTTCTTTGACAAACCCGACTGGATCAGCCACAAGTTCCGGCTGGTGCTTTGGTGCGAGCATTCGCGCCTGCCGCTGCCCTTGCTCAACGGCGCGGACAGCACACAGGGCGTGTATGAGCTGGATTTCTCCCGCCAATGGGTGAAAGAGACCGCCCCTTTCTTCCAAACTTTGACTGCCACCTTGAGCCTTGTCCTGCCTGCTGCGGCTTCCGGCATCAAGCTGGCTTTAGATGATCCCGGCTACAAAGCAATTGAGGAGCAGCTCGGCTTTGGCAAAGACTGCTTTGATGCCCTGCTGAAAGGCGGCAAGAATCTCGGCGGCTGGATAAGCGAGCAGGATGCCGCTGAGTTGCCGCATGGAACGGCTGTCCGGGCCGATGGTGCTGTCCTCCGCGAGCTGCACAGCCTCTTGAAAGCAAAAGACATCGGCTTCGGCGGTTTGAAGAAAGTGCTGAACAAGCGGCAAGAATTCCTCTGGGTGCATCCGCAGTTTGCAGAGGAGTATTGATCAGCGATGGAGCAGCGCGATCTTCTCAAACATCTGCGCCAAGCCAATGCAGAGCGAAAACGCCGCCTTGACCGGCAGGTTCACCTTGCAGCAGGCATCAAAGAGGATGCTCAAGCTGGACTCCAAGCCGTCTTCAGCGGCCTGCCAGCAGATGAGGATGGGGAAATGCGGGAGGGGATGCAGGATCAGGGCGGTGTCGGCTGCAAAACCAGCGGCCTCTGTGCCCTGAAACAGCTCGGCCAGATCGTGGAGCAGGCCGGGGTGCGCGTCGGCAAGCCTTTTCAAGACCAGCTCGCAGCGTTTGCAGAACAAATTGTGCACGTCCAAGCCGCCCGGCAGGTCGCGGAAGCTGACCCACGTGCCGGTTGGCAGTTGATGCTGGCTGCTGGCGGCATAGGCGAGCAAAGGATACTGCACCCACGGCATGACGTGGCATTCGGAGCGCATCCGGCCTTGGCGGTCAATCTCGAACGCCTTGCCAAAGGAGGGGATCAGCAGCCTGCCATCTTTGACCGTTCCGCCGATGCGCGGGGCAATAACAGTGAAATCCAGCCCGGCGATCTGCTCTTCCAGCTCGCTCAGGTCATTGACGAATTTATACAATTCCTGTTCCGGTCTGCCGTGCAAGGCGGCGGCAAGCCGTTCTTTCGTCGGTGAATCCAGCAGGGGGCAGTCGGCAAGCGGTTTCTGGCCAGAAGCGGCAGCAGCGGCAAAGGCCAGACAGGAAGGCAACTGGCAGCGGCCGCAGTTGTTTTTCGGCAGGACGCTGTAAACTGATAGATGCGAGAAGGGACGCTCCGGCATGAAAAAAGCCGCGCCCTTGGTCAGCGCGCGGCTTCGTGCAGCATAATTTTTTACATCTCGGTGACGCTGATGGCATCGAACTCGCAGACCTCAACACAGGTCTCGCAGCCCAAGCACTCATCCATGTTCACCGGCTCGGATTTTCCGTCAACCAGCTCCAGCACGGAGGCTGGGCAGCTGCCGACGCATTCTTCACAACCTGTGCATTTGTCCTTGTCAACGACTACTTCAAACATTTTGTTCTCCTTGGGTGGCGGGTTTGACAACCCCTTGTGATAAAAAACAACCTTGATTATTTGATCGTAATTGCGCTGCGGCGCAGCTCAAATTTCAGAGGCCGTGATATGGCCGGACTCTGCCATGCTGCACGTAGTTATTTTGTCCATCCGCTTGGCGCGGCGGCAGCCGCCGTCCGTCAGCTAAGTTCAGATTATGCCCTGACTGCGGCAAAATTACCAATAAACAGAACGGTGTCAACCTTTTTTTGCATTTTTTCATTTACTTTGCACCGGAAAAAATCGTGCCAAACAATAACATATTGTAATAATAATATATTTTTTATTTATATCCTCTGTTGTGCCACGCTGTGCTGAAGTAAAACAGCCGGGCGGAGCAAAAAAATTGCACAGCTTAAAAAACTTAACCTTGACTCTTGCGTAAAAGTATCATATTTTGTATTTATCAGGATGTGAAATTATGTGCGTCGGAGTTGACCGCAAGACAAACAGTTCAACGGAAAGGAGAGAGAAATGAAGAAAGTGCTTGTTGCCGGCACGGCGCTGATGCTTGCCGGAGCCGCTGCTGTTCAGGCTCAGGCTGAAGTGAGCGTCACTGGCGATGCCCGTGTGACTTACATCGGGAAACAGGATTACCTGCGGGACAAGGCAAGTTCCAACGGGTATGATGATTTTTTTGAGTCCCGTGTTGGTCTGAATATTGATGGCAAGGCTCCGGCGAATGGTGTTGGTGCTAAAGCCCGTGTATATTTTGATGGCTACGGTTTTGAGGATGATGCGCCTTGGAATGGCCAAGAGCGGACTGAGCTGTCTGTTGACTATGCTTATTTGACCGCTCCGCTTGGTGATTGGAATATCAAGGCTGGCCGGATCAACTCGGATTATTCCAAATTTTTCTCGTGGAACATTCGTCCGACCCGCCTCACTGCCACCTACAAGCAGGGCGACCTGAGCATCACCCCGTTTGTTGGTGTGCGCGCTGAAGCCACTACAGAGAAAGACAAGTGGAATGACAATGACTATACAGAGTATGGTCTTGTTCTGAAAAGCAAACTGCAAAACGCGTGGAACTTGGTTGGATATGTCCGTTATGATGACGACAAACGCGAGTGGGATGCTTTGACAGGCAGCACGATGGTCAATGGTATTGATGCTAAAGGCAAAGCACTTTCTTTTGCGGTTCCTAACGTTGGCTCCAAAGCTCACAAAGATCGTTCTGGCGTAATCGGCGATGTGTTCCTGAACAACGAGGGCGCAAACTGCGACTTCGGCTTCCATGCCGAGCTGGCCTATAAAGCTGCTGACGTGCAGGGCACCGAAGATGACGGCTTGGGCGGTTATGTCATGCTGTCGAAGGCGATGTCCAGCCAGTTCACCCCGGCAGTGCTGGCAGGTATGACCAAAGACGGTTTTGTTGCTGACAACGACTTCGGCTTTGTCATGGTCGGCGGCGACACCTCCACGCAGGTGCTGAAAGTAGGCGATCTCGCTCCTGAAGGACTTTGGTTTGGCGCATTTGTTGCCAACTACAAAACCAGCGAGCGGATGACCCTGACCGGCAACTTCCTGTATGCTGATTTTGACAACAGCAAAGCAGGCACGATGGACAGCGCCATCGAGGTTTCCGGTGTGGCTGACTACGTGCTGAACGATTCTTCCAGCCTGACCTACAAGATTGGTTATCTGACCCCGAGTGTCAACGGCGGTGGCGTTGCTGAAGATGCGTACTTCGCTCATTATCTGCGCCTGAACGTCAAGTTCTAAGCTGCGCATCCGCGTTGTTGTCAGCGCGAGAGAAGAAAGCACCCTCAAAAAGGGTGCTTTCTTTTTTTTGTTTCATCGGGTATTTTGTTACAAGTTTTGGGGCGGACGCATGATCGCTCCGGCCTTGCTGCCGGGGAGGAAAGTCCGAACACCGCAGGGCGCGGCGGTTCCTAACGGGAACTCCGGGCAACCGGGGGACAGTGCCACAGAAAACACACCGCCGATGGGACGGGCGACCGTTCACAGGCAAGGTTGAAATGGCGAGGTAAGAGCTTCACCGCTTGTCTGGCAACAGGCAAGGCACGGCAAACCCCGCTGGGTGCAAGACCAAATAGGGAAACGCTTGAGGGCGGCCCGTCCGATGTTTCCGGGTAGGTTGCACGAGCTGCCGGGCGACCGGCAGCCCAGTCAAATGATCATGGTCTGTAGCAGCATCGCAGGAACAGAATTCGGCTTACAGTCCGCCCCAATTTTTTCACAGCAAGGAGCAGCAATGAGCAAAAAATCCGTAAAAGAAAAAGCCGGGGCTGTTGTCTATAAGCCAGTGCCGGGAGGCGAGCCGCTCGTTCTGCTCGTCACCGCCCGCAAGGTGCCAGGCTTCTGGGTTTTTCCGGTCGGCAGCGTGGATAAAGGCGAATCTCTGGCAGAAGCCGCCGCACGGGAGTGCTTGGAGGAATCCGGCTACCGCATCAATATTGGCGAGCTGCTGGCGGAAGTGAACGATACTTCCGACAAAGGCAGGCCGGTGCGTTTTACTTTTTATATAGCTACAGAGCACGGCGAAGTGGAAACTTGGGAACAAGATCGGGAAAGAAAATGGGTGCCGCTTTCGCAGGCCGCCGCCTTGTTGCCCGAAATTTTTCACAGTGTGCTACGTGTGGCGCAGGCGCAGCTTGCCAGCAGCGCGGCATCTGAGCGACAGCGGTTGAAAGAGCTGCTGCTGGCAAAATCCTGCCGCACCGGCACCTTCACCCTCACGTCTGGCAGGACATCCGATTTCTATATTGACGGCAAGCAGACCACGTTGGATGCGGAAGGTGCCTATCTCTGTGGCAGGCTGCTGTTTGAGCTGATCCGGCAGCATCCGCAGCCCATCGGCGGCGTGGGCGGCATGACGCTTGGCGCAGATCCGTTAGTGACGGCAGCAGCTATCGTCAGCCATCTCAGCGGCAGCCCGATTCCGGCCTTCATTGTCCGCAAAGAAGCCAAAGGCCACGGCACGGGCAATTATTTGGAAGGCAAAAGCAATCTGCAACCGGGCTGCGCGGTGGCCTTGATTGAGGATGTGGTCACCACCGGCGGCACCTTGCTCAAGGTGATTGAGCGGGTGGAAAAAGAAGGTTTCAAAGTGGCGTTGGTGGCGACTGTGGTTGACCGCGAGGAAGGCGGTGCTGACGTGCTGGCCAAGGCTGGATATCCGCTGAAGGCCGTTTTCACTCGTTCCCAGCTCATCGGTTGAACGGCGCGTCATGCAGTGCAAACTATGCGGCCATGAAAAATTGGAGCTTGTCCGGCGGTGCCGCCAAGTCCGCCTCCGCTGCGAGAGCTGCGGCAAAGAGCATCGCATTCATGAGCTGGCGGCAGAACTGGATCCGGAAACGGAAAAGCTGCTGGAGCGGCACAACTGCATTATTTACGACTGAGCTGTCTTCCTTCATAGTCCCGCCCGCGCCAATAACGCCATGCGCATCCTTGCCATTGAAAGTTCCTGCGACGACACCGCCGCCGCCGTGCTGGAAGACGGCAGCCGGGTGCTGGCCAGCGTGATCAGCAGCCAGCACAGCGTGCATGAAAAATACGGCGGCGTGGTGCCGGAGCTGGCTTCGCGCTGTCATATTGAAGCCATTTGGCCAGTGGTGCATGAAGCTCTGAGCCAGGCCGGAGTGACGCTGGATGAAATCGGCTTGATTGCTGCCACGCAGGGGCCGGGCTTGGTCGGCTGCCTGCTGGTGGGCTTCACCTTTGCCAAGTCGCTGGCCTCAGTGCGCAATATCCCCTGCGTCGGCGTGGATCATTTAGCCGGGCATCTGCTGGCGATTCTTTTGGAAGACAATAAGCCGGAATTTCCGTACACCGCCTTGGTGGCCTCTGGCGGCACCAGCTCGCTCTTTGCGGTCAGCAGCCCGACCGAATTCCGCCTGCTGGGCCGCACCCGCGACGACGCGGCAGGCGAGGCCTTCGACAAAGTGGCGAAACTGCTCGAACTTGGTTGTCCGGGTGGGCCTGCGGTGAGCAATCTGGCCGCGCAGGGCCGAGCTGATGCCTTCGCCTTTCCCCGCGCCCTGTTGGATGGCAGCGCGGATTTCAGCTTCAGCGGCCTGAAAACAGCGGTGATGAATCAGGTCAGCCGCTTGCGCCAGCTTGATCAGCCCGTGCCGGTCGAGGATATCTGCGCTTCTTTTGAACAGGCAGTTGCCGACACGCTGACCGAGAAAACCATTCTTGCCGCCAAACGCTGCGGTCATCAGCGCGTGGCCCTTGGCGGCGGCGTGGCGGCCAATCAGCGGCTGCGGCGGCAGATGACCGCCCGCTGCGCCGAGGAAAGCCTGCAATGCTTTCTGCCCTCGCCGCTTTTCTGCACTGACAACGCCGCGATGATCGGCTTGGCTGGCTGGCATCTTTTGCAAGCGGGCCAGCGCGTCGGCCCGGATGCGGACGCGTTCTCGCGTTCGCCGCTGAACTGAACCAATGATGCCGCTTTTTTTGCAAAAGTTCGCCCGCCTGCCGCGCTATTACTTCCTGCGGATCAAGCGGCTGAAAGGCGACCAAAAATATTTAGCGCGCGGCTTCGCTCTTGGCGTGTTCATGGGCAACCTGCCCTTTGTGCCGCAGACCATCCTGCTCATCCCCATCACCATCGCCCTGAACGCCAGCACAGTCGCCGGCATTATTTCCTCAGTCATTGTCAACAATCCCTTCACGGTCACGCTTCAATACTATCTAGCCTGGCGGATCGGCATCTTTATCCTGCCGGGCGAAGGCTCATCAATGGATGAATTGCACATGATGATGCGGACGGTGTCTGAGAAAGGATTGATCAGCGGCTTGGGCGAAATTGGCCGCGTTGGTTTCGACACGCTGCTGGCTCTTCAGGTCGGTGGCGCGGTGATGGGCGTGGTCATGGCCGCGGCCAGCTATTATCCTGCGCTGGTCTTCTTCCGCAAGCTGCGGGAGCGGAAGCAGCAGCGGCATCTGCTGAACAACAAGAAGTCATGAGCGCGGCACCCGGCCTGGCCCGCAAATTGGCCCGGCTGCCGCGCTATTTTTACGGATGAAGCGGCTGCGCGGCGACCCAGAGTATCTCGCACGCGGTTTCGCTTTCGGGATTTTCATGGGCGTGCTGCCGCTGGCCCCGGTGCAAACTATCATTCTGGTGCCGCTGACTCTCCTCCTGCGGGTGAGCACCTTGGCCGCCTTCATCGCCGGGGTTCTGGTCAGCAACCCGCTGACCTTCATCCCCCAATATTATCTCACGTGGAAGCTGGGCAACATGGTGCTGCCCGGCTGGCTTTCTTGGGAGCAGCTCGAACGCACCCTTCAAACCATGTCTGAGGCGTTGGCCAACGAGAGCTTTTTAAGCGGCATGATCCACAGTCTCGCCGCCCTCAGCGGGCTTGGCATCAAAGCTATCGCCGTGATTGAGACGGGCGGCGCCATTATCGGTGCGCCCGCTGGAATAATCAGCTATTTTTTCGCCCGCAGATTCTTCCGCGCCGTCCACGAGCGGCGGCGGATGAAGAAGCGGACGCTTGACTCACGTTTCAAGACAACACTATGACTGACGCAGCACGAGCATGGTTCCGCATGTCCAAATATCATTTTCTGCGCCTGCGGCGGCTGAAAGGCGATCCTGAGTATTTGGCCAGAGGCGTGGGATTCGGGGTTTTCATCGGCAACCTGCCTCTGATACCGCAGAGTTTCTTCCTCGTCTCGCTGACCATGCTCCTGCGGATCAGCACGGTGGCGGCGTTCATCTCCTCAACGGTGGTCAACAACCCGCTGACCGTGATGTTTCAGTATTATCTTTCCTGGAAGGTGGGCAGCGCGGTGCTGCCCGGCGGCTGCTCATGGACCCAGCTGCAAGCCGCCCTGCGCATGTTTGATCAGGGGCTGCGCATCGGCTTGAGCGCGGTCAGCGGCTTGGGCATGAAAACCTTGGGCGTGCTGCTGACCGGCGGCACGATCATCGGCGTGGTCTCCGGCGTGGCCTGCTACCTTGGCTCCCGCTGGTTTTTCTGGACCGTGAAACGGAAGCGGGCGATGAAGCACCGCCTGAACAACAGGGCCTGAGCATGTTTTACCAAAAAAGCAAAAGCGTGCTGCGGCAGGAAGGTTTGGCCGCCTCAAAAAAGCTGGGCCAGAATTTTCTTGTCCACCGGCACACGGCGGAGTGCATCGCTGATCTGGCCGGACTGAGCAAGGACGACACCGTGGTTGAGGTGGGAGTCGGCTTGGGCGCATTGACGAAGCCGCTGGCCGAGGCCGCCGGGCATGTCATTGGTCTCGAGGCGGATTCCGGCATCATCCGCCTGCACGAGGAGCGCGGCGGCCTGCCGGACAATGTCCGCCTCATTCATCAGGACGTGCTCAAGGCGGATTTCGCCGCGCTGGCCGAACTCTGCGGCGGCAGGCTGAAGATCGTCGCCAACCTGCCCTATTCCATCTCCTCGCCGTTTTTGTTCAAGCTGATTGAGGAGAGGGAGCGGATTGACGTTGTGCTGGTCATGCTGCAAAAGGAGCTGGCCGAGCGGCTGCTGGCCGGGCCGCAGACTAAAGCCTACGGTGCGCCGACTGTGCTGCTGGCCGCCTGCGCCGCGACCGAGGCGGTGATGGAGATCGGCCCGGATGAATTTCATCCCCGGCCTAAGGTGGATTCGCTGCTGCTCCGCCTGACCTTTCATCCAGAGCCGGAGCGGGTGCGCCGACTGGGCGCATACGACCGCGAGCTGTTCCGCCGCATCGTCAGCGCGGCCTTTGGCCAGCGGCGGAAAACCCTGCTCAACAGTCTCAACGCCGCCGGGCTGGGCGGCAAAGACGAGCTGGCCGCCTGCATCGCCGCCGCAGGGCTGTCTCCCTCTGACCGTGCCGAGCGGCTGACACTGGAGGATTTTGTCCGGCTGGCCAGAGCAATGGGCGGCGTGTCCTGAGGTTGCGCAGAAAATGAGCTGTCCTTGCCTGAAATCTCTTGAAAACATGCGCTGTTTCTTGTAACTGTAACAGTTCAGCCGCGCCGGGCGGAGCAGCGGCGCAATCTTTGAAATCAGTTATTTTTCTCTTCATTTTTATTTATACACCAAGGAGCAACGCAGATGGCTATCACAGTGCAGGCAATCGCTGAAAGTATCAACATCATGGGCAAACGCAGCGGCACCGCCATGAAAGAGCGCATTCCAGGGCCGATTCAGGAGATGGCGCGGGAGGAAGCCGCCGCCGGAGCAACGTATCTGGATCTCAATATCGGGCCTGCCCGCAAAGATGGAATCAATCTGCTGCCTTGGGTGGTGGAGACGGTGCAGAGCACGGTGGACACGCCGCTTTGTCTTGACACCACCAACACCGACGCGATGGCCGCAGGCTTCAACGTGGTGAAGAACAAGACCGTCGCAATCATGAACTCCATCTCCGCCCAGCCGGAGCGGATGGAGAAACTCATTCCGGTCGCCGCCGAGGCGGGCTGCAATGTCATCGCCCTGCTCTGGGGGCCGGACGGAATGCCGCGCGACTCCAACGAGCGGGCGGCGATGGCGGTTGATCTGATGATGGCCCTGAGCGCGGCAGGCATCCCCAACGAGAAAATGTTCTTTGATCCCATTGCCACCCCGATCACCCTTGGCGCGGATCAGATTGCCTCCGGCCTTGAGTTTCTCATGATGCTTCAGGACATCGCGCCGGGCGCAGGCTCGACCGTCGGCCTGTCCAACGTCTCCAACGGCGTGGCCGAGCATCTGCGCAAGTATTTGGACCGCACCTACCTGATCATGCTGATGAAGCACGGCATCAAAACAGCCATCGTCAATGCTTATGACAAGGAGCTGATGGCGATCTGCAAGGGTGAGCGGCAGGATATAGTTGATTTGGTGCACGGGATGATGGACGGCAATGATCCTGATCCATCTGCCCTGAGCGGCTCGGCCTTGGAGCATTACAAGACCTACAAGGTGCTTTCCGGCCAGGCGGTCTTCTCCGAATCCTGGCTGACATTGTAAGACAGGACGGAACGGGAGCGGGCGCGCCTGCTCCCGGCAATGCCTTTTTGTAAAAAAAAATGGAGAATATATGGAAAACAACATCATGCGGAAGCCGCTGCTGAATTCTGCGGCAGTTTTTGCTTTTTTCATCGGCTTGATTGCAGTCAGCCTCGCCCATCCAGAGGCGACGGTCTTTCAGGCAGCCGGGATGCTGATTCAGGCCGTGTTCCGCGCAGTCCAGCTCCTGATCGGATTAGGACTGGCGGCGGTCTTCTGTGTGGCCGTGCTGATCAGCATTTTTCTCGGCGCGGTGGCTCTGGCCGACCGGAACAGCGCGGCCCGCATGTACGGCGAGCTGCGGCAAACTTTAGCTGACTGGCTCGTGCCGGTGCTTGAGCTGGCTGGCAAAAAAAAAATAGAGGAGCCTGTCAATTTTGAACCGGTGAAAGAGGAAATGCGCCAGGAACTGCAAGCGAACATCGGGGCCATTCAGAGTCAGCTTCACGCCACCCGCGAGCTGCTGGCGGGAAAAATCGGGCAGCTTTCCAGCCGGATTGATACCTTGGAAGACCTGACTGCCAAAATGGCGGACACTGCTCAGGTGGAAACCTTGCGCGGCGAGGTGCGCGGGGCAATGAGCACGCTGGCAGGCATTGAAAGCGCGGTCGGGGGCATGAAGTCCTGCGTTGAGCAGACCGCCCAGCAGATTCTGCGCATTTCGCCGGAGGAGCTGCTCGGTGACCTGCCGGAGCGGCTGCGGCTGCTGGAGCAGCGCGAGCCGGAGGTGATTGACATCACTCCACTGGAGCGGGATATTGCGCTGATGCAGCAGGAGTTGGCTGTAGTGCGGGAAAAGGCCGATAAGGCTTTACTGACGACCACCTCGGCGGCCCCGGTCGCACAGGAGGCAGCAGGACAGGAAGCCCTGCCGTCAGACGAGCATCGTCTGTTCAGCTATTTTGCTGATCCTGCCGACAGGCAGAAAATCGTCGAGCTGACTGACGAGGCCCTGGAAAAAGGTCTCAATCACAAGCAGACCATTGACTATCTGACACGGGGTCTGGGTGCGCAGAAGGGCAAAATCATCAGTGCGCATCCGGCTGTGTTCAAAGATTATCTCAAAACCTGCCGCCGGAATGATTGAGCAGTGAGAGCGGAAGAGACGGCAGCCTCCCGCTCTTCCGCTTTTCATTTCAAGTCTGACAGGAGCAGGCGCACCGCTCCTTGATGCAATTTCCCGCCTCAGTGCTGTTCGCCACCGCTGTTTTCCGCAGGATTTTTTGCACAAAATGCCGCCAGCCTTCCGGCGCTTCAGCGATGTTGAAGCCGACATCCACTAAGATGCCGTTTTTCCGCCGCCAGCACGGTGAGACATTCAGCTTGTAGCAGGGCGAGTCTGGCCCGCCGGAGATGACCACGCTGTACCGTTTGCCCTGCACAGCAAATTTGTCCGGCAGATCATTGAGCCTCAATCCTTCCAAAGAAATATCCTCCACCATGCCGCCATACACAAAATGGCCGTCGGCAATGTCGGCGATATAGCCTTTCAGCTTCATGCGGAACTGCCGCCGTTTTTCTTTCGTTTCCAATTCCATCATTCCCTTGTCTCCTTGCCGTGCCTTTATTCCGCCGCAGGTGCGGCAGCCAAATCAATCAGCTCCCTGAAGGAGTCAATTGAGAGATAGTGTTCGGAGCGGGCGGCTGGCCTGCGGCTGCTGGGCCGAGCCACATGCACCAGCCAGCCAATGCCGTGCCGCTCGGCTGTCCGCAGCACTTTTTCCGTGTCGTCGGCGAGCAGCGAGCGGGCAGGATCAAAGCCCAGCATTTCTTGCAGCCGCACCCAGAACTGCGGCTGCTCCTTGGCAAAACCAACTTCATCCGCGCAGACGAGCCGGTCAAACCAGCCGCCGAGATCGGTTTTATCCAGCTTGATAGCCAAGGTGCGGGGATGGGCATTGGTCACTAAATATAGCTGCTTGTTCATATTGCGGCAGCATTGAAGAAACTCGCGCACATGCGGATGCACAGCAATCAGGTGGTCAATCCGCAGCTTCAGCTCCGGGATATCCAAGCCCAGCTCACGCGACCAATGCTCAACATCCGACCACTGAAGGGAGTTTTCCATTTTGCGGTAGCGTTCCAGTAGCTGTTGCGCTGCCTCTTCCACAGTAATGTTGTGGACTAAGCTGTAGTGTTCCGGGACATAAACCTCCCAGAAATAATCATCGAAGTGCTTGTCTAAAAGAGTGCCGTCCATGTCGAGCAGAACAGTGTCAACGGCATTCCAAGCTGACTGTGATATTTTCACGGAATTTTGCATAAATGTCAAGGTGATGATGCTTATATCCTGATTCGTTAAACAGTTCAGGATGAATTTTCGCTCCACTTGTTAAGAGCGAGGTTTTTTTGAGGAATATTGAAGGTGCAGATATGAAAATGCCGACTCAGCACCTCTTCAATTCTGCCGTTGAAGCGTTCAACCATCCAGTTTGTCTGCGTTTTTTGGCTTGATCAAACGGGGATGCTCAATGCTCTCCTCCTCCGGCATCTGAAGGAGGTTTTTACATCAGCACGAACGAAGCCAAGATCGTATTTTTAAATTTTTTCAAAGGGTGTTATCCCACTGCCGAATCACTGATTGCAATCGCGGCAAGAGCTGAAAAAAGCAGGGCGTTAGCAGGAATATGAAAATTAAAATCCGCAAAACTGTGCACTGCCATCGCGGTGATTCCGGCAAGACTGCCCAATGTTGCCGCGTTGATCAATCTGCTGGACGAAACATCCAATTTCCACAGACCGTGCCGGTACAACACGGCCATCATCCAGATGATCAAAAGAGGCAGACCAACACCTAATTCAGCGGTGAATTGCAAATAATCATTGTGCGCTCTGTTGAACCGGACATCACCAAGGCCGGGCGGCTGAAATTGAGCAAAGACAAAAGGATAGGTGCCAGGGCCTGAACCAGTGAGCCAATGCGCCAGAATCATGTCAACTGTGCCGCGCCACGCCAGCATTCGGCTGGCAAGTTCAGCCTCATGAAGACGGCGCACGATCAGAGGAGACGCAAGCAGCAGGACGGAAATAACTGCTGCGAGCACACTGGAAAAGAAAATAATCCGCCAGCGTCTGCTGCGGTGTTTGGCCAGCAGCCAAATCAAGATGAATAAAATGGCCGCTGCCGCACCTGCCCATCCCCCGCGAGAGCAGGTCAGAATGAGACAAACTCCCTGCAATATCAAGAGCAGAAGCTGCACCGGCAGCCATTCCCGCTGACAGCCGAACAAAATCAGGCAAAGCAGCAGCGGAAAGGACATTTCCAGCCAGCCAGATGGCTGTGATTGACAAAGGTCGCAGTCAGCCAAGGCGTTCGCGGCAGCCCGCCAAGATAATCCAGCCAAGGCACCGGATCCACTCCATTGCGCTGCGACAACCCGATGAGACAGAGCAGCGTGGAAACGCTGATAATCCAATACAGCAGAAAAATCAAGCAGGAACGCTCTTGGCTCAGGTGCAGCACGACATAATGAAACAGCAGGCAGGCAAATAGCTGACTAACCGCTATCATGCTGAGATAGCGATGAACAGACCAAAAAAAAGAACAGGCGGTTAAGATGGACAGCACCGCAAGTGGCGCGGTCAGCGGGGTTGCTTGCAGGAAGAAAGCGCGATGCGGCTGCAGCAGACTGCCTGCGGCAGCGGCAAGAACGAGAAGAAAAATAACGCCGACAGCCCAATCTTGAACTGCTCCCAGAGCCAAAGGCGGAAACAGGAGCAACAGGGCCGTCGCGCTTATCGTGATCCATTTGGAAAAATTCATTTTATCAATAGCTGCTCGATACTTCACCAAGTCAGCGAGAAGTTTTGCTCTGGCCAGCAGCTTGGTGTTGCCGTAAAATGCGCGGTTTCCGTAAATTAGCTATTGCAACTCTGAAGCGAAGCGCAGATAAAAAATCGGCCTATACTGGAGGAGCATAGGCCGGAAGAGCAGACACGCTGGCAATCATTCACCGACAACGATTTCCTGCCAAACCTGATTGTAGTCCTTCAGCGTTTCACCAAGATCCTCCTTGAACTCCGAGCGCGCAAGATCGCTGATCTCGTAATTTGGTTTCTTGGCACGAAGATTGCGGGCTGGCACGTTGATGGAAGGCAGCGTAAGGAAATCAACAATTTTGGCATACACCTTCGGTTCATGAATATAGTTCATGAATTTGTAGGCCATATCCTTATTCTTGGCGTTTTTCAGCAGCACCATGCTGTCCATGTACATCGCGCTGCCTTCTTTTGGAATGAAGAACGCAACGTTCTTCTTCGCCTCCTCGTCCAACTCAAGGAAAATGTTCTCAGCGTAGCCCTGCACGACCCAGAATTCACCGGCGGCAAAGCCTTTAGCAAAGGACTCCGCGTCAAACTTGACGATTTTGCTTTTCCATTGCTTGACTAAGTCCTTCGCCTTCTTCAGCTCTTCAAGGTTTTTGGTATTGACGGAGTAGCCCAGCGATTTGAGGGCGGCACCAAGCACCTCGCGCATGTCGTCGAGCATGGTCATCCGGCCTTTAAGGTCGTCACGATTGAAGAGCGTCCAGCTTTTGTCAAAACCTGCCGGAACCTGCTTCGTATTCACTGCCACTCCCGCCGCGCCCATCATGTAGGGAACGGAATATTTGTTCCCCTCGTCAAAATGAATTTTTGCCAGAATGGCTGGATCAATGTGAGCGAAGTTTGGCACCTTGCTCTTGTCAATTGGCTCCAGCATGTTTTCCTTGGCCATGATCGAGACATAATCACCAGAAGGAAAAACAAGGTCGTAGCCACTGCCGCCCGCCTTTAATTTGGTGAACATCTCCTCATTTGAGGCGTACATGTCATACACGACTTTGACCTGATTCTGGCTTTCAAAGTCTTTCACCACTTGATCAGGAATATAGTAGGTCCAATTGTAGATGTAGAGCTTCTGCGGCTCGTTCGCCTGCGCGGCTGGCTGATTTTGCGCTGCAGCCTTTTTTTGAGGAGTCTGCTGCTCTTCTTTTTTATCTTCTGAACAGCCGTGCAGAACAAGACAGACTGCTGCCGAAAGCAGCACTAAAGGCAGTTTCTTCATGATGACGCTCCGTTATTGAAAATGAGTTATCTCTTCAGCAAGGAAGAGTAGAGATTCTTGGTTGACCACGCCAGCAGCGCGGTGCCGACAATAATCACCACCGACAGCGCATTTATGGTCGGCGACACGCCGAAGCGGATCATTGAGAAAATATGCAGCGGCAGGGTTGAAGAACCTGGCCCGGCAACAAAGAAGGTGATGACGAAATCCTCCAATGAGAGGGTGACGGCCAGCAGCAGTCCGGCGATGATCCCTGGCATGGCGATGGGCAGAAGTATGCGCAGGAGCATGTCAAATTCGTTCGCGCCGAGATCATAGGCCGCTTCAACAATGGAATAATCAAATTCCTCCAAACGAGCCATCACTGTCATCAGGACAAAGGGGATGTTGAAGGTCACGTGAGCAAGAAAGACCGTGAGCAAACTGAGCTGCAAGCCGATCTTGTTGAAGAAGATGAGAATGGACACACCGATGATGATTTCCGGCAGGATGATGGGGAAAAAGGTCAGCGTCTGAATGGCCTTTTTCATCTTGAAATTGTACCAGCAAAGACCGATTGCGCCCAGCGAGCCGATGACAGTGGCGGTCACAGCGGATGAAACGGCGACGATGATGCTGTTGTAAAAGCTGTGCCAAAGCGGCTGCGAGTTGTAGAACAGCTCATGATACCACTTCAGCGAGAAGCCCTCCCAGCGCATGGACTTGGAGCTGTTGAAGGAGGAGATGACGAGAATGACTAAGGGGAGATGCAGAAAGAAGGTGACAAAAAGAAAGACACCCAAGGAGAATTTGCCCGGCTTGCTCATCTACAGCTCCTTTTTGCTCTGCGAGCGCATGAAGAGAAAAACACCGATCATGGTCACGGAAGTCAGCACCACGGAAATGGAGGAGGCTAACGGCCAGTTTCTGGTTATGTTCAGCTCACGGACAATCAGATTGCCCAGCATCCACGAATCGGTCCCGCCGACCAGCTGCGGCACGGCGAAATTGCCGAATGTCGGGATGAAGGTGAAGAGAATGGCGGTGGTGATGCCGCTGCGGATATTGGGAATCATCACTAACCAGAGCGCGCGGAATTTTGA
This sequence comes from Candidatus Electronema sp. JM, assembly GCF_048287415.1. NCBI lineage: Bacteria > Pseudomonadati > Thermodesulfobacteriota > Desulfobulbia > Desulfobulbales > Desulfobulbaceae > Candidatus Electronema > Candidatus Electronema sp. JM. The sequence continues at coordinate 33,433 of NZ_JBLWEN010000014.1, read as the reverse complement.
CGCGCCCAAATCCATTGCCGCTTCGATCAGGGAGAAGTCAAATTTCTCGATGGTCGAATAGAGCGGAAAAATGGCAAAAGGAATGGTCGTGTAGATGATGACCAAAATAATCGCATAGCGGTTGTAGAGAAACTGAATATGCGCGTCCAGCAAGCCTGTGTTGAGCAAAAAGCTGTTGAGCAGGCCATTGCTGCCGAGTATGGCAATCCAGGCATAGATGCGGATCAAAAAATTCGTCCAGAATGGAATGATGATCAGCATCAGGAGCAGATTTTTCATCGGGCTGCGGGCGATGTAATAGGCTGTGGGCAGAGCCAGCGCAACCATGATCGCTGTTGATGCCACAGCAATCACAATAGTGTTGAGCAGCACCTTGAGCACAGCGGTGTTGAGCAGCGATTTGTAAGCAGCCAAGGAAAATTTCAGCTCCACGCCGCCGTACAGGCCTTTTTCCATGAAGCTGTAGCTCAGGGTGATGAGCAGCGGCACGGACAGAAAGGCGATGAGCCAGAAGGCGATGGGCGCGACGTAGATCGGCCCGTAATTTTTGCGCATTTACTGGTTCACCTCCACCATGAAGCTGTCTTTGGTGTTCCACCAGACGCTGACCTGATCTTTCCAGGTGATCGGCTTTTCGTCCATAAAATACTGCACATGCTGGCGGAAAACGAGCAGCGGCTCTTTGGTGCCATTGACGCGGATAAAATATTTCGTCTGGAAGCCGGTGTAGATCATGTCCTCGACCGTGCCGCGCAGGACGTTGACATCCGGCGGCAGATTGCTCGGCTCGCCCGGCGCGATGCGGATTTTCTCAGGACGGACGGTCAGAGCCACGCTGCTGCCGGGCTGCACTTTTTTGTCGCGCCAGATGTTGAATTTGCCGTATTCCGGCGACTCGAAAACTGCGTTCTCCTCGTCGGTCACGGCGATGACTTTACCCCGGATATAGTTGGTTTCGCCGATGAAACGGGCGACAAACTCGTTGGCCGGGCTTTCGTAGATTTCCGCCGGGGTGCCGATCTGCTGAATCTGGCCCCTGTTGAGGACGCAGACCTGATCCGAAACGCTCAAGGCCTCGGATTGATCATGAGTGACGTAAATGAAGGTGATGCCGACTTTGTCGTGAATCGCGTCCAATTCCAGCAGCATGTGCTGTCGCAGCTTGGCATCCAAGGCGGAGAGCGGCTCATCCAGCAGCAAGACTCGCGGCTGGTTGATCAAAGCGCGGGCGATGGCGATGCGCTGCTTCTGGCCGCCGGAAAGCTGACGGGGATATTTTTTGCCCTCGCTCTCCATTTTGACCAAGGTCAGGTTTTCCTCGACCGCTTTTTTGATCTCCGCTTCGGCAATTTTGCGCAGACGGAGCGGAAAAGCGACGTTCTCAAAGACCGTCAGATGAGGAAAAAGGGCGTAGCTCTGGAAGATCGTGTTAACGTGCCGTTTGTTCGGCGGCAGCGGCAGCACATCCACGTCGTCAAAATAGACAGAACCTTCGCTCGGCATTTCAAATCCGCCGATAATGCGGAGCAATGTCGTCTTGCCGCAGCCGGACGGGCCGAGCAATGAATAAAAGCCGCCCTTGCTGATGGTCAGCGAGGTGTTGTTCAAGGCAACAAAATCGCCGAACTGTTTTGAAACGTTCTTGATAGTGACCTGGCTGCTTTTCACCGCGTCAACCTGAGGATGATGAAACGCCCTTCCTGCCCTCCGCTGCGGCGGCAGGCGGCATCCCGTTGCAATTGATGTGAATTCCGACCCATTATAACCGGCGGACAGCAAATGGAAAATACTCGTCCACAGGCCGTCTTGTCAAGATAAAATTCACCCGCCGCTACGGCGGGAAATCCTGTTTTGCCGCCGTTTCTGATTGACTTTGCCCTGTCTTCTCCCGTATTGTTGCTTCCAGCCGCGCAGGCGGCTCAATTGCAACGATTTCTTCGCACAGATCATGATCAAAATTCTCTCAGCCGCAGCCCTGCTGCTCTGCGCCCCGGCAGCGGCACTGGCCAGCGGCGGCCACAGCCCGGACATTTCGCCGATCTGGATCGCCCCCTTCGCCCTGCTCCTGCTCTGTATCGCCGTGCTGCCCCTGGCCGCGAATCATTGGTGGGAGCGCAACAGCAGCAAGGCATTGGTCAGCGGCTTTTTTGCCCTGATTTTTTCGGCCTATATGCTGCTTGCTTTTGGTCAGGCAGGCGGAACAAGCCTGCTCCACGCCCTGCTGCATGAATATCTGCCCTTCATTGTCCTGCTGACCGCGCTTTTCGTCATCTCCGGCGGCATCTACATCAAAGGCTCGCTGGCCGGAACGCCGCTGTCCAACTCCGCCTTTTTAGTCATCGGCGCGGTCTTGGCCAGTTTGATCGGCACCACCGGGGCCTCAATGGTGCTGATCAGGCCGCTGCTGCGGGCCAACCGGGCGCGGGAAAAGAAAGTGCATCTGGTGGTCTTTTTCATCTTCGTGGTCTCTAACTGCGGCGGCCTTCTCACCCCGCTCGGCGATCCGCCGCTTTTTCTCGGCTTCCTCAAAGGCGTGCCCTTCAGCTGGACGCTTCAGCTTTGGAAAGAATGGCTGACAGTCAATGGCCTGCTGATCATCATCGGCAACGTGGTGGATCAATACATGCTTTCTCGCGAGGAAAAGGAGCGCAAAGGCTCGCAACTCGAAGCAGTGCTGATGCATGAGCCGCTCGGCATCGTAGGCTGGCACAATTTCTTTTTTCTCGGCGGCATTGTGCTGGTGATTCTTGGCAAGGGCCAGGGCTGGGGCGGTGAATGGCCGTTCGGGATGCAGGAAATTCTGATGACCGCGCTCACGCTGGCCGCATATTTCACCACCAAAAAAGAAATCCGGGCGGCCAACAGTTTCACTTTTGCTCCAATCATTGAGGTGGCGGTGCTCTTCTTTGGCATCTTCATCACCATGATCGCGCCGCTGACCGTGCTGAATGTGCATGGCAAGGAGCTGGGCTTGACCGATCCGTGGCAGTTTTTCTGGGCCGCAGGCGCACTGTCCAGCTTTCTCGACAATGCCCCGACCTATCTCACCTTTGCCGCCACCGCCGCAGGCAGCATGGGCGTGAGCGTTGAAAATCAGAAATATCTGGCGGAATTTCTCGCCACAGGCGGCGCACAGGCGGCGGAAATATTGATCGCCATCTCCTGCGGCGCGGTTTTCATGGGCGCGAACACCTACATCGGCAATGGCCCGAATTTCATGGTCAAAGCCATCGCCGAAGAAAACGGCGTGAAGATGCCGAGCTTCTTCGGCTATATGGCCTGGTCGTGCGGCCTGCTGCTGCCGCTGTTTGTTCTGGTGACGTTGATATTTTTTTGGTGATCCAAAGCCAGCGGATCTTCAATCTGTCTTTGAATGGCCCGCTTCAAAGGCCGTGCGCTAGCCTTATAGCAGCTTGCCCACCGACACTCCACGTCGGCGACCACTGCCGCCACATGAAAGATTCAATATGTTTTATTGGCATCTTGTTAAGAATTCCATTTTTTATTATCAGACTGATATGTTGGGTATGTTTTATACTTCCGTTTTCAATTGCCTTTAAGATTTTTCAGATAATTTCAATCCAAATAGTTTTTTTAATTCAGCATGTAAGAATGACTCGTATGAGCTTGAAGAGTACATAAAATCTATGTCTGAAACTACAAGAGCAAGACAACAACTTGATAAAATAATTAATTTTTAAAAAATTGAGAAAGAAGAATAATTTTCCCTTCACCCTTTCAACTATATGGAAGGATACAAAATTTACGAAACGGCTTTCTATTCTATGAAAGCCGCTTCGTAAATCCAGCCAAAGTTACTTCCCAAACACCAGCCCTTCCTCCCCCTTATCCACCACAATCCTGTCCCCCTCGCCGAACTTCCCCTCCAGCAGCTCCAACGCCAGCGGATCTTCAATCTGCCTTTGAATAGCCCGCTTGAGAGGCCGTGCGCCAAAGGCCGGATCATAGCCGCTTTCCACCAAGAAGAGCTTGGCTGCTTCTGTCAATTCGACAGAGAGTTTGCGGTCGGCCAGCCGTTTCGCCATTCTGGCAATTTGGATGTCCACAATCTGCATCAAGTCCTCGCGGCGCAGGCCGTGGAAGGTGATGATTTCATCAACCCGGTTGAGGAATTCAGGCCGGAACTGCCGGTGCAGCAGTTCATCCACCTGCTGCCGCATCTCATCTGGGTTGCTTTGGCCAAGCTCCATGATGACATGACTGCCGAGATTGGAAGTCATGATGATGATCGTGTTTTTGAAGGAGACCGTCCGCCCTTTGCCGTCAGTCATGCGGCCATCATCAAGGGCTTGCAGCAGGACATTGAAAACATCCGGGTGCGCCTTTTCAATTTCGTCCAACAGCACGACAGAATAAGGCCGCCGCCGCACAGCTTCGGTCAGCATTCCACCTTCATCGTAGCCGACATAGCCAGGAGGCGCACCGATCAAGCGGGCCACGGAATGCTTCTCCATGTACTCGCTCATGTCAATGCGGATCATGGCCTGCTCGGAATCAAAGAGGAAATCCGCCAGACTGCGGGCCAGCTCGGTTTTGCCGACACCTGTCGGGCCAAGAAAAATGAAGGAGCCGAGCGGCCTGTCCGGGTCTTGCAAACCCGCACGGGCGCGGCGCACCGCGTTGGCGACCGAAGCAATGGCCTCTTTCTGGCCGATCACGCGCCGGGCGAGCTGCTGCTCGGCCTGCACCAGCTTTTCCTTCTCGCCTTCCAATAGCTTGTCCACAGGTACGCCCGTCCACTTAGCGACTACCGCCGCCACGTCCTCCGCGCTGACCTCCTCCTTGAGCATGTGGTGCTCCTGCTGCACCTCAGCCAGCCTGCGGTTTTCGGCATCCATCTCCTTTTCCAGAGCAACAATGCGGCCATAGCGGATTTCCGCCACCTTGCTCAGATCACCGGCCCGCTCCGCCCGCTGCTCCTCGCTGCGGGCCTCGTCAATCTTGGTTTTAATCGCCCGGATGCGCTGGATGACATCTTTTTCGAGCTGCCACTGCCCTTTCATGGCATTCAGGCGTTCGTTCAGTTCGGCCAAATCTTTCTTGAGCCGCTCAAGCTGCTCCTGCGAAGCCTTGTCCTTCTCCTTCTTGAGAGCCTCCTGCTCGATCTCCATCTTGATCCGCTTGCGCTCCAGCTCGTCAATTTCGGTGGGCATGGAGTCAATCTCGATGCGCAGGCGCGACGCGGCTTCATCAATCAGATCAATGGCTTTGTCCGGCAAGAAGCGGTCGCTGATGTAGCGGCTGGAGAGCACAACCGCCGCCACAGTCGCCGCATCCTGAATGCGCACGCCGTGATGCACCTCGTACTTCTCCTTGATGCCGCGCAGGATGGCAATGGTGTCTTCCTCGCTCGGCTCCTGCACCAAAACCGGCTGGAAGCGGCGTTCGAGGGCCGCGTCTTTCTCAATGTATTTGCGGTATTCGTCAAGGGTGGTCGCGCCGACGCAGTGCAGCTCGCCGCGAGCCAAGGCGGGCTTGAGCATGTTGGAGGCATCCATCGAGCCTTCCGCCGATCCTGCGCCGACAAGGGTGTGAATTTCATCAATAAAGAGGATGATTTCACCGGCTTTTTTCTCCACTTCCTTCAAAACCGCCTTGAGCCGGTCTTCAAATTCGCCCCGGTATTTCGCGCCCGCGATGAGCAGGCCGAGATCAAGCGCGAGCACCTGCTTGCCCCGCAGCGAAGCCGGGATGTCGCCGTTGACGATGCGCTGCGCCAAGCCTTCAACGATGGCGGTTTTGCCCACGCCCGGCTCGCCGATCAGCACCGGGTTGTTCTTGGTGCGGCGGCTGAGAACTTGAATAATCCGGCGCACTTCTTCATCGCGGCCAATGACCGGATCGAGCTTACCGCGCCGCGCAACATCGGTGAGGTTGCGGGCGTATTTTTCGAGGGCTTGGTATTTGTCTTCGGGGTATTGATCGGTCACGCGCTGGTTGCCGCGAATGCTGCTTAATGCTTGAAGAAAACCGGCAGCGGTGATGCCAAGCCGCTCCAGCATTTTTGCAGCGGCAAGGTGGCCGCTTTTGAGCACGGCAAGGAAAAGGTGCTCCTGGCTGACGTATTCGTCCTGCATGGCCGAGGCCTCTTTGAACGCCTGATCGAGCACTTTGCTGAAATTTTGGGACGGATACACTTGGCCCGCGCCGCTGCCGCTGACCTTGGGCAGCTTGTCAATGAGCTGCTGGGTTTCGCTGAGGACAATAGCGGGGTTCGCGCCCATTTTCTGCAAGACCGGAACCGCAACGCCTTCGGGCTGCTCCAGCACCGCCTTGAGCAGGTGCTCCGGCTGAATTTCCTGATTGCCGAACTGCTCGGCCAGAGCAACGGCGGCCTGCACCGCTTCCTGCGATTTGACAGTGAATTTGTCGAGTTTCATGGCTTCCTCCGTGGGGTGGCTGTGCAGGAGAAAATAAGAATTTTTTGCAGGCTGTCAATGCGGGGAGGAATGGAAGACGGCGGCTGGAAGAACTGCTGGCGGCCTGTGCTGGCCAAACGGAGGAAATTTCGCAGGTAACTGTTCGTTTTGCCGAAGTAAAACTTAGTTGCCGAAGTGTATTTTTTCGATAAAATTATCGAAGCCGTCAATGATTTTATCGAAAGTTTAGATAAAATTATCGAAAAATTAGGGGTAGGAAATCTAAATTTTGGATGAAATTATTGAGACGGTGGATGTGGGAATTAAAAGGGTGGGTTACGGTAAGGAGGGAGGGTGTTGCCAGATGTGTCTATTGGATTACTGAGAGGAGAGTTTAATTGTTGCAGAACGTGGCAAAATATATTTACTTTTTCTTTTAATTGAATACTTCACCCAACGTAGCAACGCCAACCAATGGATCGACAGGCTTAGTTGAAATCGTGTATTTCACAAAATGGTCTTCTTTGTCCAATCGCCACACGCTCATATTCATTCCTTTGAAATTTTTTTCTTTTTTTAATTTTACAAACTCAGCTATATCTCGAACAGCGATTTCGTCAATCGCAGTAATAATATCACCAATTAATAATGAACTATGTTTTCTACCCTCAAAACCTACAACGATCACACCGCCATTGTAATCATTTGGATAACGCTCTTGGATGAATTTCTTTGCTTTTTCTGTATATTGTTTCGCCGCTGAATCTTTTGTCCGCTTTAAGTAAATATCCAAGGCTGCAAGGCACTCTTCCTTAAATCCAGCAGAAAGAAAACGAATTGCCTTCCCCCATACTAACTCTGCATCATCGGCAGGAGAAATAGCAAATTTTACTTTTATCTGCTCTCTATGTTTTTGCGTAGCCTCTTGAATTGTAGCTACTTCATCTTTAACCGTGGAAAGCAACGCTCTTTTTCTTTCAACTAATTCTTTTCTTTTTGTCAGCAGGCGATTTAATTCAGATGCGTCTGAAACTACAGATAAATAGTTGAAATTTTTCTGAGCAAATGCAAGTGGAGAGACTGCCTCTGGAAGCATTCCAACCATCAACTGTATTTGTGCTCCACAAAACTGCAACCATAAATGTATATATTCAAATTCAAGTTGAATTTCCTCTATCTTACGTTTGCCCTCTTTTGTTGAAGAAGCAAGATTGAGTTCAGTAAACTCTTGTTGCAATCGCAACAATTTGTCATTTAGATTAGACAGATATTCTTTTAAGTCTGAAAAATTTGAAAATGAAGAGGCTGAAGTTGCAGTTATCTTTGATAAGATATTCACCAATCCAATCAGTTCTTCACTCTTTGCAAATTTCTGAAAAACAGGGTTTAAATCTTTCATCATGTTATCTATTATTATTTTTGATTTACTTGCTCTGTTCGCTGGTGTTAATCCAATTTGGCTATCTGTATCAGTCCATACGGATTCAAGAAGAGGAAAAAATGTCGTTTGTGCAGCTTTGATTGTACTGCCAGATTTGTCAATCTGATCAAGCCAATTAATAAGATTTGATGTAATCGTTTCGAGTCGTTTTTTCATTTCAGACAATTCTGTTTGTAAATCGCCAACCATGGAAGAAAGTTCATTTTGTAAATATTTGAGGCGCTCCATAGCTTGATTTTGATTGCGCTGACATTCTTTTTTATTTGAAAGCCATCTCATCTCAGGTTTTGAAAAAAAGTTGAGCATTGTTAAAATTGGCTCAAAAATTTCTTCAAAAGCCTTGTTCGTTTGATTGATAGGAAGAAGTATTTCATTTAATCCAAACCAAAATACTACAGCATTCTGATATACTTGCTCTCTATAATTTGAAAGAGTTTTTTTCTTTATTTGATGTTCAACCGAAGAATCAATTCGAGAAATTTTCAAGAGAAAATCTATATGGTTTAATAAATCATCAATATTTCTATTAAAAAGAACCGGAACCGCTGTGAGGTCAGCAGCACTTATCGGTGTCTTGCTGCTCCAAGTAATAATATCATTTGTTATTGGTTCGAAAAAATTCTTTGTTTTTTTTATTTCATCTTTAGTGTGTATTCCTGCCCTATAAAGTTCATCATATTGAAATTGATTCATTTTATCTGAAGACAAAAAAGAATCAATTTCATTGCTGTATGAATCAAAAAGATAGAACTGTCTGTCTATGCCGGATAAATAAGACCCTAAGTGAAACAGAAGCCGTTTGGTCATCTGCTGATCTTGGCGTGTTTTTGGAAATTTCTCTTCAACAGAGGGAGAAATAGTTTGCGGCGTAAAAAAATATGTAATGACAAAAAGTGCTAACGCGCCTCCAGCACGAATGAGTAATCCTTTTGCTTGTAAATCTATATTTAGAAATCCCGGTATAACTGCGCCCAAGACTGCGCAAGCTAAACTGAGTAGAATTCTTATGAAGATTGGGAAATTGCTATCAGAAAAAGGTTTGTCTCGAATAACAAGGAAAGAAATCAGCCCTACAATAAACAAGGCCACAATCGTGGCCACAATTTTTTCCCATTGAGCTGGCTGATAAGGCAGTTGACTGTTCATATTCGGTAGTTATTTTGACTTGATCAGTTTAAGACATTCTTTAACTCAAACGGAGGTCACATTCACATCTGCTCGTTAGACTTAATCTTTTTATTTCTAATCTTTGATAGCTTTTCTGCGTAAAATTTGCGTTTTTTCCTGTAGTCATCGCATATCGCTTTGATGTCAAAATTAAACATCTTAGCGTGCTCATCTCTAAATTTCCTTATTTCATTCACTATCGGGTCATTCATCGTCTTCTCCTAACAGCTCTTCGGGCGAGCAGATTACAGGGCATTTATACCCTGTACTTTCAACAGTTAATCTGATTTTATCCCGCATGAATGGATTGTTTATATGCTTAAAATTCCACGTCAAAATAAAATCAATCTCATTTACTGCCGCAATAGCAATGTGCAACGCATCTTCTGGGGAATTATGAGGAACAGCTTTTTTCTGCAACAAGATTACTGCCAACTCTTCTGATTTATTATCAACCTCAAGCACGTTAAAATCTTCTATTGCTTCCAGCCTCAATTCCGACTGTCTGTGGTCTCCTTTCAGACTTTCTTCAATAACCGCCTCAGAAATATAAACTTCAAATGCCGACAGCCGGTTCCACATCTCAATTGTGGAAATCTGATGCCCTGCAATTCTTATGTTTTCAGAACGATCTGAGACATAGTAGCTCACAACGCTCGTTTCTATGTATATCTTTTTCATAAAGATTCATTATACCTTCCGCGCTCTCAAACGCAACCGGAAAAGCAGCTTTCGGAAAGAACAACCGCCGCCACCGTCGCGGCATCCTGAATGCGCACGCCGTGATGCACCTCGTACTTCTCCTTGATGCCGCGCAGGATGGCGATAGTGTCCTCCTCGCTCGGCTCGCCGATCAGCACCGGGTTGTTCTTGGTGCGGCGGCTGAGAACTTGAATAATCCGGCGCACTTCTTCGTCGCGGCTAATGACCGGATCGAGCTTGCCGCGCCGCGCAACATCAGTGAGGTTGCGGGCGTATTTTTCGAGGGCCTGATATTTGTCTTCCGGGTATTGGTCGGTCACGCGCTGGTTGCCGCGAATGGCGGTCAGGGCTTGCAGAAATTTGTCCGCCGTAATGCCAAGCCGCTCCAGCATTTTTGCAGCAGCCAAGTGGCCGCTTTTAAGCACAGCGAGGAAAAGGTGCTCCTGGCTGACGTACTCGTCCTGCATGGCCGAGGCTTCTTTGAAGGCCTGATCAAGCACTTTGCTGAAATTTTGGGACGGATACACTTGGCCCGCGCCGCTGCCGCTGACCTTGGGCAGCTTGTCAATGAGCTGCTGGGTTTCGCTGAGGATTGCGGCAGGGTTCGCGCCCATTTTTTGCAAAACCGGAACAGCAACGCCTTCGGGCTGCTCCAGCACCGCCTTGAGCAGGTGCTCCGGCTGAATTTCCTGATTGCCGAACTGCTCGGCCAAGCTGACTGCGGCCTGCACCGCTTCCTGCGATTTGACAGTGAATTTATCGAGTTTCATGGCTTTCTCCGTGGGGTGGCTGTGCAGGAGAAAATAAGAATTTTTTGCAGGCTGTCAATGCGGGGAGAAATTGAAGACGGCGGCGGGATGGACTGCGGGCGGCCTGTGCTGGCCGAACGAAGGGGCTTTTGCAGGCAATTGTTCGGTTTTCCGAAGCAAAACTTAGTTGCCGAAGTGTATTTTTTGGATAAAATTATCGAAGCCGTCAATGATTTTATCGAAAGTTTAGATGAGTTAGAAGTTACGCAATTCGACTGCCAACCTATTGATTTTATGCAATGGGAGAATTATGCAACATAAAAAACAATTTGCTGTAATAGTTGAATTTCTCATTTCAACTGCGTAATTCCTACGATATTGAAATTTACAGATTATGCCGTATTTTCAGGAGGATGAATATAATTTCGTCCGGCTTCCCTGCCAAGGCAATAAACAAGGGCAGACACAACGGTCTGCCCCTACAGCGCATCCTATCAAAACGCGCCGGAAAGCGCAGCTTACGCCTCCTTCCAATCAGGCCGAAGATGCAATTCTGTCAGCTGCTTGCGCTCAACTGACGACGGCGCGTCGGTGAGCGGGCAGGTGGCCTTCTGGGTTTTCGGGAAGGCGATCACGTCGCGGATGGAGCTGGAGCCGGTGAGCAGCATCATCAGGCGGTCGAGGCCGAAGGCCATGCCGCCGTGCGGAGGCGCGCCGAAATCAAGGGCGCGGAGCAGGAAGCCGAATTTTTCCTCGGCCTCTTCCGCGCCGATGCCGAGCAAATTGAGCAGCCGCGCCTGCATTTGCGGGCTGTGGATGCGGATGGAGCCGCCGCCGATTTCGCTGCCGTTGAGGACGAGATCGTAGGCCCGGCTGCGGACTTTCAGCGGTTCGGTCTCAAGCAAATCAAGGTCTTGCTCCAGCGGCGCAGTGAACGGGTGATGCACGGCGGCGTAGCGTTTGCGCTCGGCATCGAACTCGACCAGCGGGAAATCTGTCACCCAGAGGAAGTTGAAGACATTGCTGTCCAGCAGACCGAGGCGGCGGCCCAGCTCAAGGCGCAGCTCAGAAAGCTGCTGATTGACCGGGGCCAGCTTGTCCGCGCCGAAAAGGATCAAATCGCCCGGCTCCGCGCCAAGGGCATCGCGCATCGCCGCAATCTCGTTCTCATTGAAAAACTTGGTGATCGGCGACTGCCACTCGTCTTCTTTGACCTTGATCCAGGCCATTCCTTTGGCCCCGAAAGCGGCGACGAACGCGGTCAAGTCGTCCAAATCCTTGCGCGAAAAATTGCCGCAACCCTTGGCGTTGATCGCCTTGACCACGCCGCCTTCTTCGATGATGGCGTTGAAGACCTTGAAGCCGCAGCCGCGCAAAGTTTCGGTCAAATCAACCAATTCCATGCCGAAACGGGTGTCCGGCTTGTCGTTGCCGTAGCGCGACATGGCTTCTTGATAGGTCATGCGCGGGAATGGCGGGGTCAGCTCGATGCTCCGAGTTTCCTTGAAGATTTTTTTGACCATGCCCTCGGCAATGGCCATGATGTCTTCCTCGCTGATGAAACTCAGCTCAAGGTCAATCTGGGTGAATTCCGGCTGGCGGTCGGCGCGCAGGTCTTCGTCGCGGAAGCATTTGACGATCTGGAAGTAGCGGTCCATGCCCGCAACCATCAGCAATTGCTTGAAAAGCTGCGGCGACTGCGGCAAAGCAAAAAATTTGCCCGCGTTAACCCGGCTCGGCACCAAATAATCCCGCGCCCCTTCCGGCGTGGAGCGCGTCAGCATCGGCGTTTCGATTTCCAAGAAGCCGTTGTCGCAGAGAAAATTTCGCACGCCCTGCATCACCTTGTGCCGCATGACCAAATTGGCTCCGATTTCGGGCCGCCGCAAATCAAGATAGCGGTATTGCAGGCGGATATTGTCCGAAACATCGCTGTCTTCGTCCAGCGGGAAGGGCGGAGTGCGGCTGGCGTTGAGGATGCGCAACTCGTTGACCAGAATTTCGATGGCCCCGGTCTTCAGCTTGGGGTTGGCCATGTCGCCGGGCCGCGCCTCAACCTTGCCGCGCACCGCCAGAACCCATTCAGAGCGCAGCTGGTGCGCCTTGGCGTGCGGTTCGGGGTTGATTTCCGGGTTGAAGACAATTTGGGTGATGCCCCAGCGGTCGCGGAGGTCGATGAAGATAACACCGCCGTGGTCGCGGCGGCGAAGAACCCAGCCCATGAGGACGACTTCCTGATTCAGGTTGTCCAGGCCGAGACTGTTGCAGTCATGTGTGCGCCGCAGCGCGCCGAGTGAGTCCATCTACGTCTCTTTTTAGGGGAAATAATTCAGAACAAAGGGAAAACAAGCAGTCATTGAGGCGGATTATTTTGAATAAAATTCATATCAATTCTATTCCCATCTAAAACAAACATTTTTTAACGTCTCTTCATGTAGCTGTTTCCATTTTTTTCGAGCGTTAAATATTTCTCGATTTATACCATCCGCATATTTCTTGTTTTTTGAATAACCTATTTTTGGATATGTTATAGCTGCCGGATGACAGAACTCTACAACTACAGCATACATCTTTTCTCTTTCGTCGTATAAAACATAATGATTTGCCATTAGACCGAAAGGATAAACTTCAATATCATTATCAGATTTAGACTTTTTATAAAAATTAGATTTAACACTAACATCATCAATTATAACATCTGTGTTTTGTCCGTAATAGGAAATAAGTGTGAATTTTGATAGTTGTTTTGTTGGTATTCTTGACTTATTTTTTAAATTTTCAAGACGTTCTTCCTTTGCTATTCTTGCATGTCTTGCTGCCTCTTCTTTTTTTTGACATGAATAAACATTAAACGAAATATAAAAAGAAATAATTCCAAAAAATAACAAAAATGTAAAATTAAAAAATTTAGCGCATATACTTTCGTTTCCTGAGTAGCTTGAATAGCTATCATAACAAGTATTTGATGAGTAAGAATAGCTTTCTTCTTCTTTGCTTTTAATATTTTCTGATTCGTTATTTTCGTAGTTTTCGTCGCTATTTCTGTCCCATGGATTCGACCAATCTGCTGAATCGAATATTGTGTATTGTTCTTTGAAATCAGAACACGATTCTGTATCTCCATAATCTGGTGTACTATGTCCAAATTTGCATTCATAATTCCACGGCATTTCTGGAAAAGACTTGCTCCAATAATGTGTACAATCTTTGCATCTTGGCATAATAGCACCCTGTATCGATCTCGATAACCTTTAAGACATCAATGATTTTTTTCGATTTCTTTGCCTTCCAAATACAAAGTGTCTGAGCAAATATCCTGCTCGTGTGGCCAAACAACCGTGCCGTGCTCCACCTTCGCCATGAGAAAATAATTCAGGTCGTTCAATTCCTGAAACTACACTTGCTCGTATATTCTCAGAAAATCGCCCCGACTGATATTAGCCTGCGTACAGATTGTCCTCAGCGTCGAACTTTTTAAAGTTGGATGATTCGGCATGGTCAAAGGAGTCTTGGTTCCGTCCGCATTTTCTCTGATCATTGCAATATGCTCGCGTTCCCGCACGATTTCAAAACCAAGCCGTTTCAATGTGCTGATCACCCGTGACTTGGGCGCGTCAGCAGGGAATTTAAGCATTTGCCGCCACCCTTGTTTCAGCTATAAATGCTTCCAAGACAGCCTCGTCTTCTTGAAAAACTTCATAGCCGAATGTCTCAATATGAAATTCTATCGCAGATTTGACGTTGCTCAATACTTCTTCGTAGCTGTCGCCTTCACTCACAACTACGCCTTTCAAGCCGAGCGGATACGCAACATATCCATCCGAATGCTTTTCGACAATGATTTTCAGCTGTTTGTTCATTTGTTCCTCGGTTTCAAATTGTGATTATGCCGCCGCCTGAAAGTGCATTGCGGAAAGCTCCTCTTTGCTTGCCCGTGCTGAAATACCGAGAAACTCCACGCCGATCACGCTGCCGTTTTCATCAAAATCAAGAATAACGCCCGGCCTGACTTCTTCTGATTCCACAATCCGCTTGTCATCAAGCCGAAAATAAAGGGCATCGCTTTCTTCATCTACTCTGGAGACCTGTATCATTTCTCGTAGTGAAATCTGCATGAAATAATAGTCAGCACATCTTCGGCGACTTCATACACAAATCGGTGCTCCGAATTGATTCGCCGTGACCAGCAACCACGCAAATTCGCTTTCAGCGGTTCAGGTTTGCCAATTCCCGCAAACGGCGTTCTTTTCGTTTCTCTGATAAGATCGTTGATTCTTTTCAAGAGCCGCTTGTCATTTTCCTGAAACCAAATATAATCTGCCCATGCAGATTCAGTGAACAGCAGCTTCATGGATCAATCAACTCCCGTTCAATCACTTTGCCTTCTCTGACCTCCTGAAGCGACTGGCGCAAATGCTCGGCATTGGCTGGGTTGGAAAGCAGATACAGAGTTTCTTGCCAAGAATTGAATTCATCCAGCGACATCAGCACCGCCTTGCTGCCTTTATCATTCAGCAGAATAGCTGGCTCCGCATCCGCAATGATTTGATCAATCAAGGCATCTAAATTCCTCGCCGCCTGCAATACCGGAACTGCATTCATAGCGCCTCGTTATGGTATGTTTTCGTTCGCGGTGTTTCCTGTCACTCCAGCAATCACCTTCCCCAATCTCTCCGCCAGCTCCGCCGCTGTGCCCTGCAAGGAGAACGCGCTCTGCTCCTGGCTGTCCATGTTGCGCAGCATGGCCTCACGCCGTTCCAGCTCCTGTTCGCCGATGATTAGAGTGAAGCGGGCTTTCACCCGGTCAGCCTGCTTCATCTGCGCTTTGAGACTGCGGCTGCCGTGCTCGATTGCCGCAGCGAAACCAAGGCGGCGCACAGCGTGAACCAGCGGCAAAGCGAATTCAGCGGCCTGCCCGCCCAATGCGGCGGCGTAGAGATCGGCGCGGGGAACAGCGGTTTTGAATTCTTCCCCGCGCTGCTCCAGCAGCAAAACAAGGCGCTCCATGCCCAAGCCAAAGCCGAGGCCGGGGGTATTTTTTGGCCCGCCCAGCTCCTCAATCAGGCAGTCGTAGCGGCCTCCGCCGCCCACCGCCGACTGTGCGCCCAGCTCGGTGGTGGTGAATTCAAAAGTGGTGCGGACATAATAATCCAAACCGCGCACCATGAAGCGGTTGAGGCTGTAGCGCACGCCTAAGTCGTCCAGGCCGCGCCGCACCGCCGCAAAATGCGCGGCGCAGTCGTCGCAGAGGCTGTCGAGGATGGACGGCGCATTCTGTACGGTCTCTTTGCAGCTCCTGTTTTTGCAGTCCAAGACCCGCAGCGGATTGCTGCCGCATCTGCGCTGGCAGTCTTCACAAAGGCTGCCGCTGCGCTCCTGCACATATTGCACCAATTGGGCGCGAAAGCCGGGGCGGCATTGCGGGCAGCCGATGGAGTTGATTTCCAAGCTGGCCTTCAGCCCCAGCTCGTCAAGGAGCAGCTGGGCCATCGCCATCAGCTCCGCGTCCGCCGCCGGTTCCGCCGCGCCGATAATTTCCGCGTCAATCTGATGAAACTGGCGCAGGCGGCCTTTCTGCGGGCGTTCATGGCGGAACATCGGCCCGATGGTGAAAAGCCGCTGCACCGGCTGCTGCACATGCAGGCCGTGCTCAACATAGGCGCGGGCGATGGAGGCGGTGGCCTCCGGGCGCAGGGTCAGGCCCTTGTCGGCAAAGGTGTACATTTCCTTGTCAACAATGTCCGTGCCTTCGCCGATGGAGCGGGCGAAAAGGCCGGTCGGCTCCAGCAGAGGCAGGCGGATTTCCCGCAGGCCGAAGCGGCGGAAGATGCTGCGGGCAGTCTGCTCAAGCTGCTGCCAGCGGAGGGCCTCGTCGGGCAGAATATCTTTGAAGCCGTTGACGGTTTGAAACTTCACGCGGAACTCCTTGGAAAGCGGGGCGGAATCCGGCTGGGCCGGGCAATGCGGTGAAAAATGAAAATAGTAGCTGTCCGCCGGGGAAAAGTCAAGCCTGCGCCGCCGGATTATGGTAATATAGACAATCCGCGCCAGCGTCTGGCCGCAGGAGGATGCTTGACAAAGGAATCCCGCCGTAGCATTATTGGCACAGGTCTGCACAGTCCCGGCGCATACGCGGCCATCTACGAAGAGCTATTCACTGACAAAAGAATGAAGCTGCCCGAACTGAAAATAGGTTCCCTCACCGCCAGAATCCCGCTGATTCAGGGGGGCATGTCCATCCGCGTGTCCACCTCGGCCTTGGCTGTGCCGGTGGCGGAATGCGGCGGGATCGGCACCATCGGCGGTTCTGGCATTCCGGTGCCGGAATTGCAGGAGGACATCCGCCGCGCCAAGGCGGCGACCACAGGAGTCATCGCGGTCAACATTATGTACGCGATGCGCGATTTTCATGAATTAGTCATGGGTTCCATCGAGGCCGGGGTTGATTTGATCATCACCGGGGCCGGTTTTTCCCGCGACATTTTCCGCATTGGCCGTGAGCACAACGTGCCCATCGTCTCCATTGTCTCCTCGCCCGACTTCGCCAAGCTGGCGGAGAAATTCGGCGCGGCGGCGATCATCGTCGAATCCGCTGAGGCGGGCGGCCATCTCGGCACTGACAAGCCATTGCGGGAAATCTTCCCGGACATCCGCAAGGCGGTGACGAAAGTGCCGCTGATCGCCGCCGGCGGCATCACCAACGGCTTTGAGATGGCCGAAATGATGGATAAATACGGCGCGGACGGGGTGCAGATCGCCTCACGCTTTGTCCTCAGCGAGGAATGCTCGGTCTCCCGCGAATTCAAAGAAACCTACCTCAAGGCGCAAAAAGAGGACATCGTCAACGTGCAGTCGCCGGTGGGCATGACAGGCCGGGCCATCCGCACCGCCTTCATTGACCGGCTGGAGCGCGGCGAAGACCTCGCGCCGGAGAAGTGCAAATTCAAATGCCTGAAAAAATGCAGCTACAAATACTGCATCAATGACCGGCTGATGGCCTCCTGCACTGGCGATGTCGAAAACGGCTTGGTCTTCTCCGGGGCCAACACCTACAAAATGAAGGAAATCCTGCCGGTGCGGGAGATTTTCCGGCAGTTTGTCCGCGACGCGGAATCGGTTTACAAAGAAGGCGGGGAGAGCAAATAAATGAGCGGTGACGCGGCGGAAATCCGGCAGCCAAAAGAGGCACTTGTCATTCCTCCTGAAGAGCATCCTGTCCGCGAAGAGGACATAGACCCGGACGCGCTGGCCATCCTCCGCCGTCTGCGTGACGCAGGCCATGCGGGCTACTTGGTCGGCGGCGGGGTGCGCGATCTCTACATTGGCAAGAAGCCGAAGGATTTTGACATCTCCACTGATGCCCATCCCGGCCAGCTGCGCAAAATATTCCGCAACTCCCGCACCATAGGCCGCCGCTTCCGGCTGGTACAGATATTCTTCCGCGACAACAAGGTCATCGAGGTTTCCACCCTCCGCTCGCAGAGCGAATACGACGAGGACGGTGCGCCGGATCAGGTGCTGCCGTCCAACAACACCTTCGGCACGCTGGAGGAAGATGCCTTCCGCCGCGATCTGACCATCAATTCGCTCTTTTACGAGATCGAAAACAAGACGGTGATTGATTATGTCGGCGGAGTGCAGGATTTGACCGACGGCATCGTCCGGCTGGTCGGCGATCCTGACCGCCGGATCATCCGCGACCCGGTGCGGATGCTGCGTGCTGTGCGCCACGCCGCCCGCGCTGGTTTCACCATTGAGGCGGAGACTTGGGAAGCCATCGTCCGCCACCGCGACAAGCTGGAGCTGTGCCCGCCCTCGCGCCTGCGCGACGAGCTGCTGAAAGACCTGCAAAGCGGCAAAAGCCGCGCTTGGCTGGAGCTGGCTTTGGAAACCGGCATCTTCGCCGTGCTGTTCCCGTCGTACAGCGGCCTGCTCAACGGCCCGGATGGAGCGGAAGTGAAAGCGGAGCTGGCTGCCCTGCTCTCTGCTGCCGACCGGATTTGCAGCGAGGGCGGCAAGTTAGGCAAGGTGCTCTTTGACGACGCGCTGCTTTTCGCCCTGCTCCTCCATCCTTGGGCCAAGCGGCAGTTCGGCCTGCCGCAGCCAGATGCCAAATTGGCCCGCAGGCTGTCCAGCACCGTGCGCGACGGCCTGGACGCGGCCTTTTCACTCCGGCTCAGTCTGCCCCGCGCTGTTTTGGACACCATCACTGTGCTCTTCATCAACAGTTCGGTTTTCCAAGACTGCGCCCGCACCGGCAAGTGGCCGGGCTGGATGAAAAAAAAGAGCTATTTCCACGACTGCTCCCGCTTCGCCGTCTGCCTCAACGAGGCCGAAGGCGGCGCAGAAGCTGACCTCTCGCTCTTTGTTAAAATTCTGCCACCCAGCAGTCGTCCGCCGCAGCCGGCAGCCCCGGTGGCGGCGGACAGGGAAGCCGTCTTCGTCAGTGTGGAAAGCAGCGGCGGCAGAAGTGGCGGCGGCGGCAGCCCGGCCTTCAACGGCAGCCCGGAAGGCGTTTTCGGCCTGCGCAAGGACGGGGTGAATTTACGGCTGTTTTGAAGGCAGGGCAATGACCGAGCCGCAACGTCCGGTGCGGCCCGGCCTGCCTTGCTCCCGCACCGCCCGGCGGTAGGAAAAAAAATCCTGATTGCAGATTGTGCAGATGCCGACAGTCTCAATTTGCGCCGCCGGAACTCCCGCCTCCATGAGCTGCTCCCGGCTGACTGCCCAGAAATCAAAGTGATTTTCCCTGACCTGATGCCGGTGCATGGATGCAGGCAGCTCCTGCCGCCAATTGACGAACTCCGCGCAGCAGGGGCCGAGCGAAGGGCTGATCACCGTCCGCAAGTCCGCCGGATCGCAGCCATACCGTTTCTGCATCAGGCACACCGTCGCGGCGATCATATTCAGCACACTGCCCTTCCAGCCGCTGTGCGCTGCGCCGATGACCTCCCGCACTGGATCGTGGAACAGCACCGCTTGACAGTCAGCCTGCTGAATCAGCAGCCCCACGCCGCGCTGGCTGGTGACGAGGGCATCCGCGCCTTCGTATTCAATATCCTGCCCGACATCCTCTGCCGTCAGCACCCGGTCGCCATGCACCTGCACCGCTGAAACGAGATGCTTGATTCCCAAATGCTGCTTGACGATTTGCCGGTTGGCGGCGACGTGTTCCGGGCTGTCGCCCACGCCATAACTGAGATTCAGGCTGGCGAAGGGCGGTCCGCTCACCCCGCCGAAACGGCTGAACATGCCGTGCGACAGGCCGTTGAACAGAAAGGAGTGGAGACACGTCAGGCTGTTTTGCTGTTCTGTTTTCATTTCGCCGCTGGGCCAGCGTACTCAGGAAATAAAAAAGGAGTCAACGTGATTCACGTCAACTCCTTGAATTTTCTTGGCGCACCTGGCAGGATTCGAACCTGCCACCACCGGATTCGTAGTCCGATGCTCTATCCAGATGAGCTACAGGTGCAGTGCGCATAGTATTTAGCCGAAATTTGCGTTTTGCACAAGCTCTTTTTGTGCACCAGCACGATTTTTTCAAACATCATTTTTTGCCCGCAGCCGCCATGCCTTCATTGCAACCTATGGAACTCCTTGCCCCAGCAGGAGGTTTTCCCGCCTTTGAGGCCGCCCTTGAAGCCGGAGCCGACGCGATTTACGTCGGCGCACCGGGCTTCAATGCCCGCGCCTTGAGCCGCGACTTCACCTTGGCCGAGATCGGCTCGCTGATCGCGCAGGCGCATCAGGCGGGCAGACGGGTTTATCTTGCCATGAACAGTTTGGTCAAGGAAAACGAGCTGTCCGCCGTTCTCGAACTGCTTTCCTGCTTCGAGCAGCTTCGCCCGGATGCCCTGATTATCCAAGATATCGGGCTGCTGCGGCTGGCACGGACGCATTTTTCCAGCCTGCCGCTTCACGCCTCCACCTTGCTGTCTGTACATAACTCCTTGGCGGCGGCAGAGCTGGCCAAACTCGGCTGCTCGCGGGTGGTGCTGGCGCGGGAAATGACGCTTGAGGAAATTGCTGCCGTTCACCGCCAGACTGCTGTCGAACTGGAAGTTTTTGTGCATGGGGCGATGTGTTTCAGTTATTCTGGCCTCTGTCTGTTTTCCAGTCTGCATGGCGGCAAATCCAGTCTGCGCGGCCAGTGCGTGCAGCCCTGCCGCCGCCGTTATGCTTGGCAGCAGACAGGCCGGAGCAATGCGGCATCGGCATCCGGCTATTTTTTTTCGATGAATGATCTCTGCGGGATTGATCTGCTGCCCGCTCTGCGTCACGCTGGAGTACGCTGCCTGAAAATCGAAGGGCGGCTGAAAAGCGCGCAGTACGTGCGCAGCGTGGTTGCTGCCTACCGGCTGGCGTTAGACACGCTGGATGCGCCGGAGACCTTGCGGCAAGAGGCGTTGCGCAAGGCGCACAGCCTCTTGGATGAAGCGATGGGCCGCAAGCGGGCGCAGGGCTATTTTCTTTCTGCTGCGCCGGAAGATGCGGTCAGCCCGGAACAGTCCGGCAGCAGCGGCCTGTTTTTAGGCCAAATCAATGGCGCGGAGCAGGAGCGGGCTGAACACGGAAAAACGCGGCTCACCGTGCGGCTCATCTTGGCCGCTGCGGTCAGCGAGGGCGACCGCCTGCGCCTGCACAATGAAGCCAACGGCGAGCGGCACAGTTTCACCTTGCGCTCGCTGCTGGTTGATGGCCGCAAGCAGAAAAAAGCGCAAGCGGGCCAGCGGGCGCAAATTTCCTTTCTTGCCGAGCAGGTCGGCGCAGCGGTGCGGGGCAGTCTCTTCCGAGTTGATGTTGAGGCGCGTTTGGCTGCCGAACGAAGCGGACGGCAGCGGAGCAAAGAACTGGCAGACACGCGCATTCTGCCCAACCGCAATAAAGTGGCGGGCATCTTGCGGCAATTGGCGTGGAACGCGGAATCACTCCCAACGGAGCATGGCAGGCATGAGCCGCGTCTGCAAGAACATCCCTCTGAACTGCCCTGCTGGGTCATGCTGCGCAGCATCGCCGATCTGCGCGAACGGCTGCCGGTTGCGCCGCAGCGTATCCTGCTTCCGCTTGACCGCGACAATCTGCGGCAATTGGCGCAGGCTGGCTCCCGTGTGAAGCCGCAGCAAACGCGCTTAGTCTGGCAGTTACCGCCAGTTCTGCATGAGGCGGAGCTGGCTTGGGCTAAGGAGCAGGTCACGCGGCTGCGGGCCGCAGGCTGGCGGCACTTTTGCTTGGGCCATTGCAGCCAGATCGGGCTGTTTGCCCCGCCACAGGCCGGTCTGGAGCTGCACGGGCAGTACACCTGCAATCTCCTCAACTCCGCCGCGCTGCATACCGCCTTGTCCCTCGGCGTAAAAAGCGTGCTGTTTTCCGCTGAAACCGAGGCCGCAAATTTGGCCGCCGCAGTTCGCCATTTCCGGCAGCGCAGCCCGCAGATGCAGATTGGAGTTTATGCTTACGGCCATCCGCCCTTGTTCACCTCGCGCTTGGCTGGCCCGCATTTCCGCTGGCAGCAGCTCGCAGTCAGCCCAAAAGAAGAGCGGTTCAGTGTAGAGCGACGGGATGGCCTGACCGTGGCGCGGGCCGTGCAACCTTATTCGCTTCTGCACCGGCGGCAGGAGCTGGCCGCGCTCGGCATTGATTTCTTTCTTCTTGATCTCAGCAGCGGGCCAATCAAAAAGGAGGCTGCGGCAGTGCAGGCTCTGCTGGGCCAGAAAAGCGGACGCAGGGACAAGCAGCCCGTCGTGCTGGCCGGAAATTTCAGTGGGCTGTTGGTTTAGCGGTCAACACCCCTATAATATTATTATTGAGCATCCTCCGGCGACGAATCCGGTGCCGTTGATGACCTGCCGCAATGCCGAAGCCGAACCGGCAAAAAGCCGGTAGTGCGTGGTGTGGAATAGATTGTCGTTCATCTGATGCCCATAAGCCGTCACGCGGACACCAGTCGGCAGATCACGTTGAGTGATTGCCCGAAATGCCGCATCAGGATATGCGTGCCAATACCAGTCGCGCCCGAAATTCCACAAGAACGCAATGACAAAAAGCAATATGCCGATGACAAAAAAATCCTAATTCTGATACAGAGGAGTTTCACGCCGGACAAGGAGTTACGCTGACCTTATTTATCCTGTAATATATATCCTTTCCTGGGTGCGACAGTATCGGGAATGCCACACGATTCGCGCCGTGTTCCGGTCAAGTTTCTGCTTGATTATTTGGCTATCCGCGTTCAGCAAGCAGTGGCTCTCCGCCCTTGAGCAGCATTTCCTCCCACGCATCCCAGACAGACTGATTTTTTGGCAGAATCAGGATGCCTGCCCCGGTTTTTTGATGAACACCTCTTTGCCTTCCAAGCGAAAGGCCTTGGGCAGGCGGACCACTTGGCTGCGGCCATTGGTGAACAATTTCGCGGTTTCCATGTGTAGGCTCCCTTTGGCAGGCAAAGTTAGGTTTTTATCAATTTTCAAATACAAATGTTTGGACAATTCGATTGAATTTATCAATATTTTCAGAAAACAGCATAGGTTCAGCCACGCAATTGATGTAATACATCGCACCAGATTCAAACGTTTGGACAACCAAGCCCCGCGCCTCAACATTTACGTTGCCTGCACTATAACCAGTTGAATATACGCCGTAAATTGCATCGCGATTATCAACCTTAGTCTTTCCGCTATCGAAAAATTTTATATCTGGAAAATTTCCAGACATACTTTTAACGAGGTCGTCAACTGAAATAGAAGCCATGACTATATCATTAGATAAATTCTCCATAATTGGTTTTTTATACACTGTCACATTGCAATTTGCACCGCTCTTACTTACAACTTTAGCTTTAACATTTTGTCCGTCTCCATTTTTTACATGCCAACCGTGAGGATACTTAAATCTAAATTTATATTCGTAATTTCTAAACAATAGATCTTCGTCCTCTTCTGTTGTATTATATACTTGATTCGTCGTTTGCTCGTGCTTAATTCCAATATGCATGACATATAATAAAATTAAAGAGAATATTCCGACCATTAACAATGGTGCCACAAGATTTTCCCATTTTCGTACAACCAACCACTTTAAGCACCACAAAATAAAAACTAATAATAATGGGACAATAAAAGTTATCAGTAATTGTCCAGCTGTAAATCCAATATACCATCCTAAGGTAGCTCCAGTCCATTTCAATATTGGAGGCAACACTCCATTTGTATGGTATTTGAATTGCCAATATGTCACCATTGTAATATTTATAAAAAATATCCCTACAATAATAGCCAATTCTTTTTTCATAGAAAATACCCAATCAAACAAATAAGTGTTCGAAACACAAATCTTGTAACGATTATTCTGTAATATTGCAGGACAGACGAAAAGATTGCAAAATGGCTGATCAGCCAGTTTAAAACGCATAGCTGCCCTTGTCAACAGGAGAAATCCAGCAGCTCAGAATTCTGAGCTGCTGGATTTGGAATCACTCTACAACTCCGCCATTCTCCCCTTCACCCCCGCCCGCTGCTCCAGATTCCATGCCGCCCGGAACAGCACTTCCTCATTGAAATGGCTGGCCTGCATCTGCATTCCAATCGGCAGCCCTTCTGAGGAAAAACCGCAGGGCACGGACAGGCCGGGGATTCCGGCCAGATTAGCGGATATCGTCAGAATGTCCGACAGATACAGGGCGAGCGGGTTGTCCGATTTCTGAGCAAGCGGCCAGGCCGGAGTCGGCGTGACCGGTGAAACCAGCACATCACACTGGGCGAATGCCTTGGCGAAATCCTCGCGGATCAGCGTCCGCACCTGCGAGGCCTTTTTGTAATAGGCATCGTAATATCCGGCAGAAAGCGCGTAGGTGCCGATCAAAATGCGCCGCTTGACCTCATCGCCAAAGCCCTGCGAGCGCGTCTGCCGGTACATGTCAATCAGGCTGTCCGCGTCCTGCGCCCGCTTGCCGTAGCGCACGCCGTCGTAGCGGGCCAAGTTGGAGCTGGCCTCCGCCGGGGCAATCAGATAATACACGGCCACACAGTATTCGGTGTGCGGCAGGGAAACCTCGATGATCTCCGCTCCGGCCTCGCGCAGCATCTCAATCCCAGCGCGGACGCTCCGCTCAACTTCCGCGTCCAGCCCTTCGCCAAAATATTCGCGGGGAACGCCGACCCGAACGCCCTTCATGCCGTCCTGCAAGGCCGCGCTGTAGTCGGGCACAGCGCAGCGGGCCGAGGTGGAGTCGCGCTCATCATGCCCGGCGATGGCCTGCATCAGCAAGGCGCAGTCGGCCACGTCTCTTGTCAGCGGGCCAACCTGATCCAGCGAGGAGGCGAAGGCCACCAAACCATAGCGCGAAACCCGGCCATAAGTCGGCTTCATGCCGACCACGCCGCAGAGCGAGGCGGGCTGGCGGATTGAGCCGCCGGTGTCCGAGCCGAGCGAGGCCAAGCATTCGCAGGCCGCCACCGAGGCCGCCGAACCGCCGCTGGAACCGCCCGCCACATAGCCGAGCTTCCACGGATTCTGCGGAATTTTGTCCTTGTAGGCGCAGTTCTCGTTGGTGGAACCCATCGCAAACTCGTCCATGCTGACCTTGCCGAGAAGCACTGCGTCCGCTGCCAGCAGCTTTTCCACCACGGTGGCGTTGTAGGGCGGGATGAAGCCCTCCAGCATTTTCGAGCCGCAGGTGGTGGGCATGGTCGCGGTGCAGAGCACATCCTTGATGGACAGCGGCAGGCCGCAAAGCATCCCGCCTTGGCCCTGCGCCAGCTTCTTGTCCGCCGCTTCCGCCGCCGCGATAGCCTGATCTTTATGCAGGCTCAGATATGCCCTGACCGTGCCTTCCACTTGGTCAATCCGGGCCAGCACCGATTCCGTGAGGGCCGCAGCGGTGATTTCCCGCGCCGCCAGCTTCTGCTGCGCCTGCCGCAGGGTGAGAGTGTGCAAGTTCATGAGGATGCCAAAAACTGTATTTTGGGGCAGCCAGTGCGAGGTTGCCCTTATGAAAATAATGTCTCCTCCATGCAACATGATGTAGGGGCGAAAAATTTTTCGCCCCTACATTCAGCCCTTCTTGGCCGGAGCCGCCTGCTTTTCTTCCGCCGGAGGCATGGGCAGGATGTAGCCGCGCTGCACTTTGATCCGCACATTGTCGGCAATTTCCAAGGTGACAGCGGTATCAGTCAGGCCGGTGATGGTGCCATGCACCCCGCCGCCCGTCATCACCTTGTCGCCCTTTTGCAGATTGCTGAGAAAATCCTGCTGTTCCTGCGCTTTTTTTTGCTGCGGACGGATGAGCAGAAAATAGAAGACAACAAAAATAAGGATGAGCGGGATGAACTGACCAAAGGACGCGAAACCTCCTGCTGCCGGTGCTGCGGCTGCGCCTCCTTGGGCAAAAGCGACTCCAAACATGAAATTCTCCGAAAAGAAAAAGGTGAAAATGATGCAACTCAGTCGGCAGCTGCAATATGCGCTGCGTAATAGGCGGCACCAAACAGGCCGATGCGTTCATCCTGGATTAAAGAAACCGAAATATGCGCCAGCACGTTCTTTGCTGTCTCAGAACCTTGCAGAAATTCGCTTCTGAATGAATTGTTATCAACCAAGAACGGATTCTTCATGGCGACACCACCGGAGATAAACAATTTTCCGCCAGCGGCTAATGTGGTGAGAACATAATTTCTGCAATCTCTGGCGTAGAACTTGGCAAACCAAAGGGTTGTTTCTGAAGCCGCGTTGATTTCGGCGGCGACCTCGCTGGGTTCCAGTTTTTTTCCAGTGAGAAATTGATGCAGCATGGCAAGTCCTCTGCCGGAGACAACATCATCGCCGACTGGCTGCGCTATGCCGGTTTTCTGAACGATGAAAGCGCGGTATTGCTGCTCGAATTCATCGGCAGTGAAAGGAAATGGAATCTGCCCGGATTCAGAAGGAATATGCGCATAAGCAGATTCGCTGATTTTTTTCAATGTGCCGTGGCCAAGTCCTGTTCCTGCGCCAACAATCGCAATATCATCCTGCGCCTGATCTGCGCTGATTGTCGGCAAGGCGTTTGCTGTTGCTTCTGTCAGGCAGCCATAAGCTTGCGCAGTGAAATCGTTGATGAAGGAAATTTCTGTGTCAGGATAGAGATTCTTCAGACTGGATTTGCTGATTGTCCATTTTATATTTGGGAAAGAGAGCACATCTGCTGGAGTCACCGGGCCGGGAATGGCGAGAACAAATTTGCTGTGCTGATGCACGTCAAAGTGGCTGCCTTGTTCTTTCAGCGCGTTCAGTAGTTCCTCGAAGGGGAAGAAATAATTTGTTCTGACGGCCGCTGCGCTTTCAAGGAGAAGATTGTTGCCTTTCTGCTGAAAACAGGCAAACCTGCTGTTTGTTCCGCCGATGTCGCAAACTAGCATAGTTGGCTCCAGTTTTCGAGCTTCAAACCTTCAATTTTCTGAAAATGCCGGATGTTGTTTGTAACCAAAATCAAATTGTGTGCCAAAGCTGTAGATGCAATCACGAGATCAAAATCATCAACGGGCTGCCCTGTTGCCTCCAACTGCGCTTTCAGCATTCCAAAGGATTCAACAATTTACTCGCCAGCCTGAATCACCTTCAAGGTTTTCTCAATCGTCTTCACTTTGGCCAAGTTGCTCTCAACTCGTTGCGACTTGTACGCGCCGTAATACAGTTCCATCAAGGAAATAACGCTGATGCAAAGACTGTCATTGCGGCGTATCTGAAGATTTTACTGAACAACATGATTCCCCTTGAGACTGTAGATGATGATATTTGTATCAAGCAGGTACATCAGAATCCTTCAGAACATCTTTGCGAATTCCGCCTGCTGCTCTTAATTTCATTGATGATTTCATCAGCATCTCTTTCATCCTGCCAAGAACCAGCCAGCTCCAGCAAGACTTCCGCAGGCGAGGAAGCCTTCTTAAGCTGCTTCTCTTTTGCAAAATATTCTTTGAGAACATGCACAATCTGCTGGCTGACTGAACGGCTCTCGGATTCCGCTGCTCTCTGAATTTGCTCATAAAACAGAGCGTCAATTCCTTCAATATGAAGCGTTGCCATTTGTTATTCCTCGCAGGACATGCGCTGCGCATAAAACTCTTTCCGCCACTCCACAAACCGATCTTCCGCAATTGCTTGGCGCATTTCCGCCATCAGCGAGCAGTAATAATGCAGATTGTGAATGCTGTTGAGCTGATACGCCAAAATCTCGCGGCACTGGAATAGGTGGCGCAGATAGGCGCGGGAGTAGTTGCGGCAGGTGTAGCAGCCGCACCGCTCGTCCACCGGCCCCTGATCCTCCCGATAGCAACTGTTTTTTATAACAACTCTGCCGCTTGAAGTAAAGAGCATTCCATTGCGGGCGTTGCGGGTCGGCATCACGCAGTCGAACATGTCCACGCCCCGGAACACGCCCTCGACTAAATCCTCCGGCGTGCCCACGCCCATCAGGTACTTGGGATGACTGTGCAGCAGGAGGTGGACGGTAGCGTCCAGCATCGCGTGCATCTGCTCCTTGGGTTCGCCAACCGACAGCCCGCCAAGGGCGTAGCCATCGAAGCCGATCTCGATCAGCTCTTCCGCCGACTGCCGCCGCAGCTCAGAATACATGCCGCCTTGCACGATGCCGAAAAGCAGCTGGCCAGTGGCGGACTGCGCGGTGCGGCAGCGTTTGGCCCAGCGCGAGGTGAGGGCGGTGGCCTTGGCCGCTTCGTCAAAAGTCGCCGGATAGGGAATGCAGGTGTCTAAAACCATCATGATGTCCGAGCCGAGAGCTTCCTGCACCTCCACGGCCTTTTCCGGGCTGAGAAAGAGCTTGCTGCCGTCCACATGCGAGCGGAACTCCGCGCCCGCTTCGGTGATCTTGGCCAGCTCTTTCAGGCTGAAAATCTGAAAGCCGCCGGAATCGGTAAGAATAGGCCTGTCCCAGTGCATGAATTTGTGCAGTCCGCCGAAAACGTTGCGGATCAGCTCATGGCCGGGCCGAATGAAGAGGTGATAGGTGTTGCCAAGAATGATCTGCGCCCCCAGCTCCTTCAAATTTTCCGGGGTGACGGATTTGACCGAAGCCAGCGTGCCTACCGGCATGAAGACCGGGGTCTCGAAGGTTCCATGCAGGGTTGCGAGGTGGCCGCAGCGGGCCGGGCATTGGGAAGACTGGTGCAGCAGAGTGAATGGAGAGGATGGCGGCATTCTGGCAAAAAAGGAAAAAATACCTGAGCAGGGCAGGGGAAAAACAGCAAGGCCCCCGTTGCCGGAGGCCTTCTTTTGTTCGTTTGCGTTATACCTGAAACCAGAAAAAGAAACAACGCAAAAGCGCAGGTTGGCTCACTGGGCGGTATTCTGCTCCTCGCAGGAGTTGGTGATGTAGCCGCCGCAGCCTTTATAGCAATAACGGAACTCGTTTTCGCATTGCTCCACGTCCGGCGAGCTGCACTCATTGTTCTGCACGCTGTTGTAGCAGTTGGTCGCGCCTGATGCGACGCAGCGGCCAAATTCCAGCCGGGCCATCCGGTTGTAATGCTCGCAGGTTTCCTGCTTCAGCTTCTGATCTTCAACGCATTTGCTCCGCACCCGGTAGCATGTTCTGATGCACTCATCTCCGTCATACGTTCCTGGAGGGGAGAAGGTATAGACCGGGGTGCAGGGTTCCTGGGTATCCGGGGTTGTTGAGCCAAAGCAGCCGTCAGCCCCGCCGCAGTCAATTTTTCCGCAGCCGCTCAAGGCCAGCAAGACCAAGGCGGACGCTGCCAGTCCAAACACATGCCGCTTTCCTGCGCAGTTGAACATCTTCATCCTCTTTTCCTCCGTGTTTTAGTTGTTGAACAGCCGCTGCGCCGCCTTGCGCGGGCAGCCGGTCGCGCCGGAACGTTCCGGCGGCTTGTGGTGCTTTTTACATAAGATGCTTCTTGGTCAAGTCATGCAAACAGGCGCAGGTTTCCTTCACGACCTGCACGCAGTGCTTGCGGCGGCTGTCCGGGTCGGTGCGGAAGCGTTTCACCGCCTCGGCATCCTGCCAGTCCAGCCGGGCGATGTCCGAGCAGCTCATCCCGCCGTATTCGCTGGTTATCTTGCCGAATTCCTTGATCAGCTCCTTGCCGATCCGCCCCATTGCCTGATGATTCTCACCATTCGGCGAGGTCTTGCCCAAGGCAAAGCCGACCGCCGCCAGTGCCCCGGTGAGCGCACCGCAAGCCTGCCCGCTGCCGAGCATCCCGGAGGCGAAAGGGGCCATCGCCGCTGTCAGCTCCTGTGGCGGCGGCTCCTCGCGAAACAAGCCCGCGCAGGCGCATAACACCGCTTGGCTGCAATGGAAGCCTTCTTGGAACAGGTCGGCGGCCTTGGCCGCTGTTTTTTCTCTGCCGTTCATTTTTCCTCTTGCGTTAAAGGTTGAAGTATTATACCATGTCGTTCGTTTGAAACTCAAAGGGGAATTTTCAGGAAGGGATATGGCAGGGTAACGGGCAAAAGGGGTTTATGCAAGGGTGTTTTGGCCAATCCACCATGAAATGGTAGCATGTTAGTTTTACTATAAAGTTGTATGATTTTTCTGGATACCAAAAGAAACAATGATACATCATTTTACAGATTTCAATCTAT
Source organism: Candidatus Electronema sp. JM (assembly GCF_048287415.1). NCBI lineage: Bacteria > Pseudomonadati > Thermodesulfobacteriota > Desulfobulbia > Desulfobulbales > Desulfobulbaceae > Candidatus Electronema > Candidatus Electronema sp. JM. The sequence goes on along the minus strand of NZ_JBLWEN010000014.1, from coordinate 3,398 downwards.
CAACATTGGAAGCGGAACTAAGATTTAGCAATTTACAGCAGTCTTGCCTAATGCTTTTTTTGAAAAAAATGTAATATTTGCGCTCAATGTTTTAATCGGTGATTATGTAACCATAAAAAACAGCGTTCAATTATGGGATGGATTGCGGATTGAAGATAATGTGTTCATCCGACCAAATGTTACTTTTGCAAATGATAAATTTCCATGCTCGAAGAAATATCCAGATGCCTTCTTGGTTACAACTATCAAAAAAGGAGCTTCGATCGGTGGTGGAGCAGTTATTTTGCCTGTTCAGAGTGAGTGTTTGGCATCTGTTTGTTATTCGTAGTCAAAAACGTGAAGCATTACAAGCTTTGTTAGCTCAACAAGGTATTAAAACACTTATTCATTATCCTATTCCACCACATAAGTAACCAGCCTATCGAGGTTGGTCAACCCAAAGTTATCCGATTACCGAAACCGTTCATGAATAAGTACGTAGTTTGCCTATGAGTCCAGTAATGAGTGATGAACAAGTCCAAATTGTACTTGACGCAGTAAATAGCTTCAAATGACGATAGTCAAAATTTCTATTCTCATTTTTATTGCCACAGCTATAAAGATGCTAACGGCATTCGTAATCAATAAAGCGGTCGCGGTATATATTGGTACTACTGGTTTAGCTTTAATAGGGAAGTCTCAAAATTTTAATCAACTTGTCATGACTATGGCGAAAGGCGCAATCAATAGTGAAGTAACTAAATATGTAGCAAAATACGGCAAAGACATCGAACGTATTCCGATTCTATTTAGCACTGCGGCTAAGATTAGTTTGTTTTCCTCAGTTGTGGTCGGCTTGGGAATTATTCTGTTATCTAATTATGCATCAGTAAATTTTTTTAAAATCAGAAGATTACAGTTATTTTGTATTTTTTGGATTTACAATTATATTCTTCGTTTTCAATAATTTATTACTTTCAATACTCAATGGACTAAAAGAAATAAAAATTTAGGTAATGATTAATATCATCCAAAGTGTATATAGTCTGGTTTTTACCACTTTGCTGGTTATCTTTAGGATTAGATGGCGTACTTATTGCTCTATTAACAAATTAATCTGTTATTTTTTCATTGTGCTGTGGATGTTGAGACATCATCCAGTTATCAAGTGCAAAAATTTTAAACATACATTCGATCAATCAGAAGCAAAAAAGCTGGCTGGCTTTGCTGCTATGGCACTTACTAGTGTAGTTGTTGTACCAGTATCACATTTGATAATTCGTAATTACATTGGTGAGACACTAAGCTGGGAAGATGCTGGATACTAGCAAGCGATTTGTTATATATCAACCATGTATTTAACCGTAGTAACGACACACTTAGTATTTATTATTTATCGAAATTACAGATAAAGCAGATGGCAAGGTTATAAAATAATTATGCGCTATTGCCATAGCGATGTCCATCACAATTTTCATGTTAAAAGATTTTATCTAATGCTTGTTGCTAAAGCTATGACCAAAGTTTTTGTTATAACTAAGTTTTTTAACTTTGTCAATTCTATTTGTGAGTCAATACGGAATAGTAGGTATGAGTTATTCTTTTGCTGCAAACTATACTTTATATTTATTTGTTATGATTTATGTTGCAAAGCACCAGCGGGTTGGTGTGTAAAACTTTTGGTTACCTAGGGTAAACGCATGACTTTTGTCTATGTTCCAAGCATTTAACTGCCCCCATAAAAAGGTAATAGTGATCCGTGAATGATCAATGAAATAAAATACGCTCATTATAATTATGAATAAATATCCAGACAGATGCAGTTAAGTTATCTATGCTTATCGAGAACGACAATGTCTTCCTGGCTGATGTCGACAATCTTTGCTTGAATGTTAAATTGAGCCTTTCGGCATGACTTGTTTTCCGACATGACATCCGTTTATAAGACCTGTTCTTCTTGCTTTGCTTCCGCAAACGTTCCCATTTCGTCAGCCTCTATGAATATTTTCCCTTCTCCTGACATCTGGAAAGCCTGCTTTCGACTTCATCGCGTTTTTTTAACATAGTCCTGGAGCCATCTTTTTGAGATTGAGACTGCTCTTGCAATTTCTGTTTTCTTCTTTCTGGATTTTTAACAAATTGACGCGAGTGGTCCTTGCATGAAAATTTTTCTTCTTTCCATTTGTTATGGAACCGTTTTTTACAATATTCAAAGAGCCGCATTCTTGGCCTTGAACAGCTTTCTTCTCCATAATTTAAAAAAATATAAAAATGATTTCAGTCCGCATCCGCTCCTTGCGGAAAACTGGCGACGGACATCAAAGCAAGACTGAGCCTTTCAGATATTATATTATTTTCACAATATTCACCATCACCCATAAAAAAGGGTAGTCCTTAAGGCGTAGTGACAACCTTGGCTTCTAAGCTGGAAATTTCCGCCGGAATTTGTTATAATTCTGTAAAAATAACCTGTTACCAAGGAGAGCAAAAATGCCATCCATCCATAGCTGCTGCTCTGAGAAGAGCATGGAAAACCGAAATGTTCCTGCAAGGACTGTCGCCGTCAGTTTGTTGAATTCCACAGGAGACATGGAATTGTCGTTGACAAACTGCTTCTTAAAAAAAATTCATCAGCAGGAATTTTGAGAGTCGCAGGGATATCTGAAGTCTGTATCCAGAACTATATAAACAAAAAATATGAACATGTTCCGAAGAGGACAGAAGCTATTTTAAAAAAGCGGTCTGATTCTGCAATGTGATGAAATATGGTCTTTTGTCGGATAAAAAAAGAGAAAAGTCTGGATATGGCTTACGACTGACAGATATTCGAGAAAAATTGCCGGAGCAATATGCAGGAAGCAGGGACAAGGAAGGTGCACTCGACCTTTGAAATTCACTTTCGGAAGCATATAAAGAAATCTTTCCAGCGGAAAGACAAGTCATATCGAACGGTTCAATCTTACTTTGCGGCAGCGAGTTTCACGTCTTGGAAGAAAAACGCTTTCATTTTCTAAAAATATGAAGAATCATATTGGGTGTTTTGAAATTTTATTCATCATTACAATGAAAATATAGCTCCAAATTTAGCCACTACGCCTTGAGGACTACCAAAAAAAATACATCGGGTTTATTCTACTGGTAAGTAGATAACCCAATCCGCCGACCATAACTGAATCAAAAAATTACGGAGGAAACGATGTCGAAAATAATAGTCAGTATAATCGAAGCATTTCTCAACATTACCTGAACCATCTTACTATTCAGCACTTTTTGAAATGAGTAGAGGGTACGTGTTCATGCTAGGGCCTGTTAACACTATTTGATTGCAATCACGATCAGGGCGAAAACGACAAACCCGATGAACATGACATCCAGTTTATCAAACCGGGTGATAATACGGCGGAATCCCTTCAGCCTCC
>NZ_JBLWEN010000013.1:0-50752 GCF_048287415.1 Candidatus Electronema sp. JM | reverse complement strand
AGACCTCTTGCATAAGTTCTAACTTGATAATCTAATTGCAAGATTGCAGCAGGCGGCAATAAGATTGAATCTGAGACCGAACCTTTTCCTCCTGTTTCTGTATTTCTCTCGAAGAATACGGAATATTTTCAATTTTCTGAATACATGCTCAACTATTATCCGCTGTTTTGAGAGGTCTCTGTTCTCCTTCTTTTGCTCTTCGCTCAGTGGACGGTTCTTTTTCCTTTTAAACGGAGTTCTGCTGTTCTTGTGAATTTTTGAAATACCCTGATATCCTGCATCTGCAAGAATAAGAACATGAGGCTGCACAGCAACGCCGCTTTCCTTGAACAGTCTGAAATCATGCGTTTTTCCATCGCAAAAATCAGAAGAAAGAATTTCTCCAGTCTCAAAATCTGCGATTATTTGAACTTTTTGACTGAAGCATTTTTTCTTTCCGCTGTAACTGAGTCGGCTCTTTTTTTGGACGCTCGACAGGCTGCTCGGAAGCGTCAATCAGCACTGTTTTTACGGAACGGCATGATATTCTTTTTCCGCTTGGAAGATGAAAAATTTCTGATTCAATCAGAGCATCTACAATTTTTTTGATTGTCCTGCTGACAGCCGACTCACTAATTCCATAAGAAACTCCAATATGGAACTCAGTTCGGTATTCACGCCAATACATCAGAGTCATCAGAAGCTGATCAGCCCGGCTCAATTTTGGCGGACGGCCAAAATCTCTTATATTCTTCTTTATTTCTTCCAGCATGACACTAAAAATGTCACGTTGGACACCGACTGCTCTTTTGAAATCTGCATCGCTGAGGACACACACGTTTTCGTTTTTCATAGCTGTTTATTATCAAATAATTACGACTTATGCAAGAGGTCTAATATAGGCCATAATCGTTGCCGCCTGCCAATTTCGTTTCATCATCGCTGGTTACTTCATCCGCTGCCAGAAGTATTTTTACAGCAGTTTCGGGTTGCAGCTTCTCCGCCAGCCCTGAGTGCCGCTTGGTGCACGTGCGCATGGCTGCGGCCAGCCGCTCGCGGTCAGCGCAGAGGATCAGCCTGCGGCGGGCGCGGGTTATGCCGGTGTAGAGCAGCTCGCGGCTGAGGACGCGGCTCTCCTCCTCCGGCAGGAGGAGCAGCACCTGCTCGAACTCCGAGCCTTGGGCTTTATGGACAGTGACGGCATAGGCGGTCTCGTGCTCCGGCAGCAGCGAGGGTGAAACCGGATGCAGGCTGCCGTCCGCCCGGCGGAACCAGGCCTTCAGCCGCCCGGCAGAGTCATGCCAGAGCAGGCCGGTGTCGCCGTTGAAAAGCTGGAGGTCGTACTGATTGCGAAGGATGATCAGAGGCCTGCCTTGCTGCCATTCCGTCTCCCGGCGGCTGATCAGCCCGGCCTGCCGCAGCACGGCGGCGGCAAGGCTGTTGATAGTCTCAGTGCCGTTCGGCCCTTTATGCACCGCACAAAGCAGGCGGAACTGCTCCATCGCCGCAAAGGCCTGCTCCAGCGAGGCCGCTTCGGCAATGCCCCGGAAGCCGCGCAGGAGCTGCGTCCGCAGCCAAGCCTCTCGCTCGCGGCCAGCACATTCAGCATATTCCAAATCCGGCAGGCTGGCGGCCAAAATCTCTTCTGCCAACTCAACCGAGCCGCTGTTCACCGCCGCCGCCAAGCTGCCAATGCCGCTTCCACCCTGAAAACGGTGGCCGGTGCGGAGCAAGACGCAGGAGTCTGCCAGCGGGCCGCTCTGGCCAATGGCGGACGGAAAATTTTGGCCGGTGAGCTGACCAAGCTGGGTGCGGAGTAATTTTGACCACGCTGGTTCGCCGCTGCCGCAGAGGTCGGCGAAGAGGCTGCCCGCCTCCACCGAAGCGAGCTGACTGCGGTCGCCGAGCAGGATCAGCCGGGCATCAGACGGCAGGGCATCCAGCAGGGCGGCCATCAGCAGCAGATCAATCATTGAGGCCTCATCCACCAACAGCAGATCAAGCGGCAGCGGGTTGTCGCGGTTATAGCGAAAATCCTCGCTGCCGGGCCGCGCTCCCAGCAGGCGATGCAGGGTCTGGGCCTGATCGGGCAGAGCGCGGCCCAAGCCTTCAGGCAGGCTCCGGCGGGCGGCGCGGATGGATTCATCCAAGCGGGCCGCCGCCTTGCCGGTGGGCGCGGCCAAGGCTACACGCAAGGGCCTGTTGCCGTTGTGCAGACTCTGGAGCAGGGCGATGATGCGGGCGGCGGTGTAGGTCTTGCCCGTGCCTGGCCCGCCGGAAATCACCAATAGCGGCTTGAGCAAGGCCATTGCTGCCGCCGCCTGCTGCCAGTCCGGGCCGCTGGTTTGGCCGGGGAAAAGTTGCTGCAAAAGAGGCCGGGGTGTTTCCAAGTCAATCGGCGTGTCCGCTTTGGCCCGGCGGAGCAGTTCACGGGCAATCTGCTCTTCAGCTTGATGAAAGCGGTGCAGGTAAAGCCGATTCTGCTGATCAAGAATCAACGGGGCAATTTCACCCGGCTGACCGACCACGCCGCTGGTCAAGAGGCTGCGCCGCCAGCGGTCAGGTTCAGGCAGAATGGCGGGCGGCAGTTGGAAGGGCAGTGCCTCGCGCTCCGCCAGCGGCCAGCAAACATGGCCACCGCCTGCCGCCGCGCTGGTCAGCGTCGCGGCCAGCAGCAGACCGCTGTTCTTCCCGCCTTGGCTGGCGCGGCCCGCCTGTTTTTCTAAAAATAAGCCAAGATGCAGATCAAGCAGGCGAAGTTCGCCTTGCTGGCAGGTGTGTTCTAAAAACGAACGGATGGAATTCATCGTATACGCCAGAACTGGCTGAAACACTTTTTTGGCAAAATACCACCAGCCCTAATCCAGCCGCTTTTTGAAACGCAGCGAGGCCGCAGTCAGGCCAACGACGATGAAGCAGGCGAAAAAGGCGATGTCATACGGCATGTTGATGAGCTGCACATCGCGCAGCACCACGCCCCGAATCAGGCGGATGAAATGAGTGGCTGGCAGGATTTCGGCAATGCGCTGGGCGGGCAGCGGCATTCCCTCGTAAGGAAACATGAAGCCGGAGAGAAGAATGGATGGCAGGAGGACAAATATCGTCATCTGCATGGATTGCAACTGATTTTTGGCAATGGTGGAGATAACCAGGCCCAGCGTCAGACTGGCGGCAATGAAGAGCAATGTAGCCCCGGCAAGCTGAAGCAGACTGCCGTTGATCGGCACTTTGAAGATCAAATGACCAAGACCGAGAATGATCGTCACCTGCAACCCGCCGATGAACATGTACGGCACAATCTTGCCCAGCATCAGCTCAAGCGGGCGCACCGGCGTGGTGATCAGCATTTCCATGTTGCCGCGCTCGCTCTCGCGGACAATCGCGGCAGAAGTGAACATGATCATGGTCATGGTCAAAATCACTGCGACAATGCCCGGCACGGTGTTGACGGCAGTGCGCTGCTCCGGGTTGTAGAGCAGCGTTACTTCAAAGGTTGGCGGGCTGGACTGAACTGGGGTGCGCAGCAGCTCCGTCAGCGGCATGTTGCGCAGACTTTTCACCGCTCCGGCAATCACCGGGTCTGCGCCGTCAACCAGCCATTGCGCCAGCGGACGGCTGCTTTTTCTGTCCGCAGACGGCAGCCCGGCGGCAGGATGACTGACCAGCCGTCCGGCAAGATCAGGCGGGATGACCAGCACCGCCCGCACCTTTGCGCTGGCGATGGCCGCCTCCGCTTGCCGGACATCAGGATACTGGGCAATGAATTTGAGCACTTGGCTTGCGCTGATCGTCTGGACAAGCTGGCGGCTGAGGCTGCTGCGGCTCTGATCCACCAGCCCGGCAGGAATATTGCGGATGTTGGTGTTGATCGCGTAGCCGAAGAGCATGAGCTGAATGAAGGGAATCATCACCACCATGCCAAAGGTCATGCGGTCGCGGCGGAGCTGGCGCAGCTCTTTGGTGAAAATGGCGTGGATGCGGAGGAGGGATTTCACATGAGTTTACCGAAGATGCATTCATACAAAAAATATTTTTTACAATAACTCAGATGTATCACCAATATTCAGATGTATCACCAATATTCAGATGTATCACCAATATTCACATGTAATACCGTAGTGTATTTCAACTGAACTCCATACGGTTAAATTTGCTGATAGTTTAGGAGTAAGTTTTGTAAAAGTCCGCATTGCGCTATCAATATATAAATATATTTCATTTTTTAATATTATATACTACTCTTACGACCACATAATATATTTTTTTATAAAAAATTGTTTAGCAAAGGTTAAAATAACCGCATTTTTTGCCATCACGCAAATTTTTTCTCCATAGTTTTAAAAAATATAGAAATATTTTTTTACCTGCATTCACCAATTGGAAGGTCGGCAGCAAACATCACATCAAGCCGGAACATCTTGCTGTTATATTATTTTTTTCAAATAAATTCAATATATTTTTAAGTATGTTCCGGTTCATCACTCATAACTTGCCATTATTTGATCAAGCTGCCTCAAGTTGCCGCAGTTTTTTCCGCCGCTGCCGGGAAAAAATCTTGACAGCGGCCCAGTAAAACAATAAAGTTCAGCAGCCGTTCAATTCCTGTCGTTCTGTTATTTTCCGTTCAATACAGCAGCACCAGCTTCCGCCTGCCGGGCCAGAATTTTTTCATTTTTATTTCCGTTAGCCGACTGCAAACAGCCTCTTTTTAAACCGTCTTCCTGACGATTTTTGCCATTCCTTGCCGTTCCGCATCCATTGCTTGCTGACTGTCCGCTCCGGCCCTGCTGCCGGAATCTTTTCTTGTTCACCGCACCTGCCCATTGAGGAGGAAGGAACCCCTGATGATCAATCCCAATGATTTGAAACACAAAAAAATCAAAGAGCTGGTCGCGTTGGCCGCCGATTTGAAGATTGAAGGCTACAGCGCCATGCGCAAGCAGGATCTGATTTTCGCCATCCTCAAATCGCAGTCCGATGAAGACGGCAAGCTGCGGGGCAGCGGGGTTCTGGAGGTGCTGCAAGACGGCTTCGGCTTCCTGCGGGCACCGGACTACAACTATCTGCCCGGCCCGGATGACATCTATGTTTCTCCTTCGCAGATCCGCCGCCTGAACTTGAACACCGGCGACACCGTTGAAGGCGAGGTGCGCGCGCCGAAAGAAAATGAGCGCTACTTCGCCCTGCTCAAGGTGGACAGCGTCAACTACGATCCGCCCGAAAAGACCAACGACAAGACCCTTTTCGTCAACCTGACCCCGCTGCATCCCAACGAGCCGATCAATCTGGAGTCTGAACCGGACAACTACTCGACCCGGATCATGAATATCGTCTCGCCGCTGGGTAAAGGACAGCGCGGCCTGATCGTCGCCCCGCCGCGCACCGGCAAGACCGTGCTCATGCAGCAGATCGCCCGCTCCATTGTCAAAAATCACCCGGAAATCATCCTCATTGTCCTGCTGATTGACGAGCGGCCTGAGGAGGTCACCGACATGCAGCGCGGCGTGGACGCGGAAGTGGTCAGCTCGACCTTTGACGAGCCGCCGCAGCGGCATATTCAAGTGGCCGAAATGGTGATTGAGAAGGCACGCCGCTTGGTCGAGCACCGCAAGGACGTGGTCATCCTCCTGGATTCGATCACCCGTCTGGCCCGCGCCTACAACACCGTCACCCCGGCTTCGGGCAAGATTCTCTCCGGCGGCGTGGAGGCCAACGCCCTGCACCGGCCCAAGCGCTTCTTCGGCTCGGCGCGGAACATTGAGGAGGGCGGCAGCCTGACCATCCTCGCTACGGCCTTGGTGGAAACCGGCAGCAAGATGGACGAAGTTATTTTCGAGGAGTTCAAAGGCACCGGCAACATGGAGATCGTCCTGGACCGCAAGCTCTCCGACCGCCGCATCTATCCCTCGATCAATATTCAGAAATCCGGCACCCGCAAGGAAGACCTGCTCCTGTCGGCGGACGAGCTGAACCGGATGTGGATACTGCGCAAGCTGCTCTCGTCAATGAATCCGGCGGACGCGATGGAATTTCTCTTGGAGAAAATCAAGCACACCAAGAGCAACGCCGAGTTTTTCGCCTCCATGAACAGCTGAGGCAGCGGTCTTTGCCAGTTTTTGCTTTTCAAACAGGGCGGAACGGGTATAATGCCCCTTCTGTCAACTGCTAAATTTTGCTGCCGCCCTGCGCGGCGTTTCCCGGAGGCTGAGAACGCCATGAAACCAGACATTCATCCTGCATACCACAAAATCAACGCCAAATGCGCCTGCGGCAACGAGATCGCCACCGGCTCCGTCAACGCGTCCCTCAACGTGGAAATCTGCGCCGCCTGCCATCCCTTCTTCACCGGCAAGCAGAAGCTGATCGACACCGCAGGCCGGATTGAGAAATTCAAGAAGAAATACGCCAAACACTTCGAGCAGAAGACCGCGTAATTTCTCCAATAACTGCATGACTGCGGCAACACGGTCATGCAGTTGTTTTTTTCTGCCGCCGCATTCTCCTCTTTCGCATCGCAACACTCATGTTTGACCGCCTGACTGACATTCACGAAAAGCTCTCCGCCTTGGAGCGGCAGCTCTCCGAACCTGAGCTGGTGCAGGATCAGAAGAAATATCAGGAGGTGGTGCGCGACCATTCGCGAGTGGCGCGGCTCTGCACGTTGCATGAGGACTACGAGAAGGCCGGGCGTGATTTGGCTGAAAGCCGCGAGCTGCTCCGCAACGCTGATCAAGACCCGGAGCTGGCCGAGCTGGCGCGGGCCGAAGTGGATGAGCTGACCCGGCGGCAGGAGGACTTGCAGCGGGAAATCAGAATCATGCTTCTGCCGCCTGATCCCAACGACAAAAAGAACATCTTCTTGGAAATCCGGGCCGGCACAGGCGGCGACGAGGCCGCGCTCTTTGTCGCCGATCTCTTCCGCATGTATTCGCGTTATGCGGAAACGCAGGGCTGGCGTGTCGAGGTGATGAGTTCCAATCCCATTGGCATCGGCGGTTTTAAGGAGCTGATCGCCCTGATAGCTGGGCATCAGGTCTATTCCAAGCTCAAGTATGAGTCGGGCACGCACCGGGTGCAGCGGGTGCCGGAGACTGAAACCCAAGGCCGCATACACACTTCGGCGGTGACCGTAGCTATTTTGCCCGAAGCCGAGGAAGTGGAGCTGAACATCGCCCCGCACGAGCTGAAGGTTGATGTGTACCGCTCATCCGGCGCGGGCGGCCAGTCGGTCAACACCACGGATTCGGCGGTGCGGATCACGCATCTGCCCACCGGCTTGGTTGTCACCTGCCAGGACGAACGTTCGCAGCTCAAGAACAAAGCCAAGGCGTTGCAAATCCTGCGGGCGCGGCTCTTGGACAGCATGGAGCAGGAGCGCAGCGACAAAATCTCCGCTGACCGCAAAGGCCAGATCGGCAGCGGCGACCGCAGCGAGCGCATCCGCACCTACAATTTCCCGCAGGGCCGGGTCACAGACCACCGCATCGGTCTGACGATTTACAAAATTGATCAGATCATGTCCGGCGCACTGGAGGAAGTGATCATGCCGCTCGTCACCCATTACCAGACTGAAGCCCTCAAGGGCTTGGATTGAGCGGCAAGGTTTGCAGGGGCGAAAAATTTTTCGCCCCTGCTACTGTTTACCAAGTTCTCAAAGAAACTGCCGCCGCCCTTGCCGAGGCTGGCGTTGAAGACAGCGCGTTGGAAGCCGAGCTGCTCCTGCGGCACTGTCTCGGTCTGTCGCGCAGCGGTCTCTTTCTCCGGCAGAATGAAGAGATGCCGCCGGAACAGGCCGCCCGCCTGCACGATTTCCTCCGCCGCAGATGCCAGCGTGAGCCGCTTCAGCACATCATCGGTCGCTGCGAATTCTGGGGCATGAAGTTCCTCGTCAGTCCCGCAGTTCTTATTCCCCGCCCGGAAACCGAATTCCTGCTGGAGCATGTTCTTTCGACGCTGAACCGAGAAAACTTCCGTCCGCGCCAAGCACTTGATCTCTGCACCGGCAGCGGAGTGATTGCCGCTGTGCTGGCCAAAGAGCTGCCTGAAGCAGATGTGACGGCTTCGGACTGCTCCTTGGCTGCATTGGCTGTTGCCCAAGCCAATCTCCGCCGCCACGGGCTGGAAGAGCGCGTCCGTCTGCTCTGCGCCGACCTGCTTGCGGCATTCAAGCCTACGCCGCTTTTTGATCTCATTGTCAGCAATCCGCCCTACATCAAAGCGGACGATATTCCGCGCTTGCAGCCGGAAGTGCGCGACTGGGAGCCGCATCTGGCTCTGTCCGGCGGGCCGTCCGGCATGGAGATTATTGAGGCCATCTGCACAGGCGCAACCCGGCTCCTGCGGCCCGGCGGCTGGCTGTTCCTGGAGATCGGCGCGGACATCGCCGCAGAAACCGAGTCCGCCCTGCGCCGCGAGGGCGTGTATGAGCAGATCAGCGTGCTGCCAGACTGGGCGGGCAGGCCCCGCGCCGCGCAGGCACGGCTGGCCTGATCTTCACGCCATCTGATCGCCAAAATTTTGAAAAGAGTTGCAGCGCAGGCAACTGATGGTCATAATACGAACGCAGTTCAAGCCCCGCCCTGGCGAGAGAACGCATCGCCGAATACGCAGAACATAGAGGCTGGATACATTGAACGTATCCTTGCTATACGTTCAACCGCTCTTTTGATACGATGAACGCATTGCAGCCATACGTTCGACGTGTCGCCGGATCGGAAAAGCGGCTCGCCAGACAGGAATAATCACTGAACTATGGGATGAAAGATGGCGGAGAACAGGATCAGCTTCCTGCAAGAGGTCTTGCAGGGACTCAGCACGAAGCGGTTTGCCCCTTTGGATTTCCTCGGCAAAGGCAGCCTGCCGGAGCGCGTGCTCGCTTTGGCCTTGGGCGAAGAGCCGCCGCCGGGCGTGCATGGCTGCGACAGGGAATGGCAGCAGCTGGCGGAATCGCTGCGCACTTTTGATGTCAGCAGCCTGCGCGTGGTGGCCTTGGGCGGCGGCACCGGGCTGTCCCGCGCTGTCGGCGGGGACTCGCGGCGGCCTGAATGGCGGCTGAACCCCTTCAGCGGCCTGAAGGAGGTCTTCCCGAACCTCAGCTCCCTTGTCTGCGTGACCGACGACGGCGGCTCGACCGGGGAGATGCTCAAGGATTTCCCGCTCATCGGCCTCGGTGACCTGCGTCACGTCCTGCTTTCGTCGGTGCGCAGCGGCAATCTGAAGAATCAGTACCGCCTGAATGACAAGGAAGCTGCCGACGTGGCGGGAATGCTGCACGGCATCTTCAATCTCCGCTTCACCGCGCCGCCGGAATCGCCCGACCAGCTCTGGAAACGCAGCGGCGCAGCCCCGGAACGGCTGCCCGCGCCGCTGACAGGCTATCTCTCCGACCTGATGCGGCGGCTGTTCAACGACCAGCGCATGAAGGCCGCCCTGCAACGGCCTCAATGTCTTGGCAATCTGCTGATCGCGGCAGCGGTGTACGGCAAGCTGCCAGCTTTTTTCCGCACCGCCGAGCTGATCGCCAATCAAAAAAGGCTGCAAGCCGCCACGCTGGACGGCATAGCTGAACTGTCGCTGGCCATCGGCGCAGGACGGAAGGCGGCGCTCCCCTGCACGGTGACACCGGCCCAGCTACAAGTGCTGTACAGCAGCGGCGTGCTGGTCACCGGCGAGTCTAAAGCAGGCTTGGCCGAGCGCGGCTGGCCGGTCGAGCGGGTCAGCGCGCGCTTCGCCGAAGCGCCGGTCATGCCGGAAGAGGCCGCCGAACAGCTCCGGCGGGCTGACATCATCATTTTTGCGCCCGGCAGCCTCTACACATCCATCATCCCGATCCTGCAAGTGCCTGGTCTGGCAGACTTGATCCGCAGCAGCAAGGCGATGAAGCTCCTCATGGCCAACATCTGGGTGCAGCAGGGCGAGACCGATGCCACGCTGGACGCGCCGGAGAAGCGTTTTCATGTCTCCGACCTCATCCGGGCGTACAATCACAACATCCCCGGCGGCATCGAGGGCCTCTTCTCGCACGTCCTCACCTTGGACATGGCGGACATCCCTGGCTCGGTGCTGCAAAGCTACGCCATCGAGAAAAAAGAGCCGATCTATGTGGACAGCGAGCAAGTGCGCACGCTGGGCTTCGAGCCGGTGCAGGCGCGGATATTCTCCCGCGAGCTGCTCCGGCAGGAAAATGTAGTTCAGCACGACCCGGCGGCTTTGGCCTTGGCAGTCCGCGCCCTCTGGGGCCTGCGGGCCTGCGGCTTCCTCGCTGATCCCCCGCCGCCGACCGTGCGCCGCAAGCCGCCGCAGCCCGGCCCGCCGAGCATTTGCCCTGACCGCATCCTGCCCTGCATCCGCCATGAGGAGATCAGCCGCATCATCAGCGGCCTGAGCTTCCGCCAGGTCAGCCTCCTCACCGAGCAGAGCAAGGACGTGGAGCCTGCCGAGCGGGAACGGCTGTCAGCGGCGGTCTGCGAAATCCTCTGGCGGCACCCGGACATCCACCCCGGCCACCTCAGCGCGGTGCGGGGCATCTGCCTCGTCAGCCCGGCCCGCTGGAGCCGCAGCCAGCAGTGGGACAACGTCTTCTCCTACTACAATCCAGAGGACGGCTGCCTGACGCTGCGCGAGGATTTAGCCGATAATGCGGCCAAATTGGAGATGCCGCTGCTCGTGGCTGTCGGTCAGTCGCTGCTCGGCAACTATTGCGCCGAGAAACAGATCGAGCCAGTGCTCTTCCATGAGCACCAGGTGGGCCGGATCTACTGGCTGACCGTCCGCGACCAGCACGACTTGAACGGCTTCCTCAGCATCGAGCAGCTTGACGCATATCTCCAGCTTGCCAAAATGTCCCGCCCTGACCGGCGCAAGCGGCTCTACGCCCGCACAGTCAACGGCGAGGACGGCTTTCTGCCGCCGGGCCTGCTCTTCGGCCTGCTTTTCGCCTGGTATTTGGACAACCGCTTTGCCCCCAGCATCGACCACATGATGGAGATGATGAAAAGCGGCCCCTCGGCCTTAGTCGCCAAGCAGGCCGAGACGGTGCGGCGGCAGGAGCGGCTGGTCGCTTTTTTCCGCGAGCATGTTTTTCGCAGCCGGATTCCGTAAGCGATGCAGTATAATGAATAAAGGAAACTTGCCACGAAACGCAATCGCCGCGTTCTGTTAGAGGAAAAAAGGGGGAGAACATGCGGAAAATACTCATTATGGACGATGACGAGCAGCTGCTGCCAGCATTGGTCCGTGGGGTTGAGATGGCGGGCTTTGCCGTCGCCTCCGCCCTGAATGGCCGGGAAGGGCAGCGGCTGCTCGATAAGCAGCCTTTCGACTTGGTCGTCACTGATTTGATCATGCCGGAAAAAGAAGGCATGGAAACGATAAGCTACATCAAGAAAAATTTTCCGGCGATGAAGATCATCGCCATTTCCGGCGGCGGACGGATCGGGCCGGAAACCTACCTGCCTGCGGCCAAGGAGCTGGGCGCAGACGAAGTGCTCGCCAAACCGTTCCCAATGGAAGTGCTGCTCTCCGCCATCAGAAAGCTGCTCGGCGAAGAGCAGTGAGCCTGCTGGGCCGCATTCCGTCGGCCCGGTTTTTTCTTTCCAGATGCGCAATATGTCCCGCAAGCCTGAGCCGACCGCTGGTGCGGCGGGCGTTCTGACCGCTCTGCTCTGCCCGTTGTTCCGCCGTTTCCGCCGCCGCCTGCTCTTCGTTGTTCTTGCCCTGCTGGCCAGCGATCTGCTCCATCTTTCTCTGCCCCGCTATTTGAAAACCGGCGTGGACGAGCTGACGCAAGGCATTGCTGACCAACAGCGGCTGCTCATGCTTGCCCTCTATATGACGCTGACCGCAGTCGCCGTCGGCCTGCTCCGCTATGTCTGGCGCACCCTGCTGGTTGGTTTTTCCCGGCACTTGGAAACTGCCCTGCGCGACCAGCTCATCGCCCATGTTCTCGGCATGGATCAAACCTATCTTGACCGCCATCCGCCGGGCGAAATCATGGCTCATGCCAGCAATGATCTCAGCGCGGTGCAGCTCGCCTTTGGCATGGGTTTGGCTGCTGCCATTGATGTCGGGGTTATGGCCGCCATCGCTGTTTTTTTCATGCTCCACATCAGCCCGCCTCTGACCGTGATTGCCGCGCTGCCGCTGCCGCTGCTGGCCTTCAGCACGTTTTTTCTTTCCCGCGAGCTGCACCGCCGCTTTGAGCGGGTGCAATCTCAATTCAGCCTGCTGACGGAATCCGCCCGCAACACCTTGATTTCAATTCGGCTGATCAAAAGCTGCACCAGAGAGGAGCAGCAAATCCGCGAGTTCGGGCAGCTTGGCCAAGAATACGTCAGCAGCAACATCCGGGCGGCGATGGTTCATGGCCTGCTCATGCCCCTTGCCATGCTGACCGGCAGCCTCGGCACTCTGCTGGTGCTTTATTCTGGCGGCGGCATGGTGATCAGGCAGGAAATCACCTTGGGTGATTTTGTTGCCTTCATCACCTATTTCGCCATGCTGTCCCTGCCGTTAGCCACGGTGGGCTGGTCAACCAGTCTCATCCGCCGAGGGCTGACCTCGCTGGCCCGCATCTCCCGCCTGCTGGAGGCTGGCTCGGCTGTCAACGCCAGCCTGCGCACAACGACGCAGCCGGTCATCCTGCAAAGCCGTCCGCATATTTCGTTGCGCCGCCTGAGCTTTTCCTATCCCGGCACCATCACTCCGGCACTGCGCGACATTGATCTGGAAATCGGCCCCGGCGTGTTCGGCATCACCGGCAGAACTGGCTCCGGCAAATCCACTCTCTGCCGCCTGCTTCTCCGGCAGTATCCGGTTGCGGACGGCAGCTATTTGTTCGCTGGCCATGACGTGAACCAGCTCGACACCGCCCTGATCTGGCGGCATGTCAGCTGGGTTGACCGGAACACCGCGCTGTTTTCCGGCACGGCAGCGGAAAACATCAGTTTAGCCAAGCCGGACGCACCGTTGGAGGAAATTATGGCGGCAGCCAAGCTGGCGGCAGTGCATGATGAAATTATGGCCATGCCGGAAGGCTATCAGACCCGGATTGGCGAAAAAGGGCTGCGCCTTTCCGGCGGCCAGAAGCAGCGCTTCGCCATCGCCCGCGCCCTGCTGGCGGATCGGCCTATTCTGATTCTTGACGATGCCCTTTCCGCCTTGGATGCTGAGACCGCCACAGCGGTTTTCGCCCGCCTCTGCGCCCGGCAGCGGAGCAGAACCCTGCTCGTTGTCTCGCATCATGTGCAGCTGCTGGCCCATGCCGATCACATCCTGCTTTTAGATCAGGGCAGCGTTGCCGCGCAGGGCAGCCATGCCCTGCTCATGGCCCGCAATGTCTATTATCAGGATGCCGCCCGCAGGCAGCAGGGCAAGGAGGATGCTGATGCGCGGATTCGGTTATTTTGAAGAAGGCAAGGCCGGACGGGTTTCCGATTTCCGCCTGTGGCGGCGCATCTTCAGCCTTTGCCGCGTCAAACGGATCAGCATCGGCGTGAGCATTTTGCTCTCGCTGCTGGCCACCGGGGCGACAGTGTTGCAGCCGAAACTGATTCAGCACGCGATTGACTCCTGCATGGCTACAGGCGGGGGCGCAGAGCGGCTGGACGGCCTCATGGATGCCGCTCTGCTCTATGGCTTGGCCTCAGCCTTGGCCTTTGCCGCAGGCTTCGGCCAAGTGGTGGCGATGGAGTATGTCGGCCAGTCCGTCATGCACCAGCTCCGCAGCCGCCTGTATCAGCACCTGCTCTCGCTGGACCTCGCTTTTTTTCACGCTCATCCGGCAGGCCGTTTAGTCACCCGTTTGACCAACGACATCCAGAACATGAATGATATGTTCAGCTTGGTCATGGTGACACTGTTCAACGACCTGCTCAAGCTCGTCGGCATTCTCGCAGCCCTGTATCTGCTCAATGTCCGCCTCGCCCTGCTGATGACGGTTTTTCTGCCGATTTCCCTGCTCCTCACCCAATTTTTCTCCCGCATCGCCCGCGACGGTTTCCGGGCCATCCGCAGCCAACTGGCTGTGCTGAACGCCTTTCTCAGCGAAGTGCTGTCCGCTGTCGGGGTGCTGCAAATTTATGGCCGGGAGGCGGACAGTCTGGTCAGATTCCGCCAGCTGAACAGCATTTATTTAGAGCGCAACCTGAGTCTGATCCGGCGGTTCGGCACCTTCATGCCGCTGACCGAAGTGCTGTCCTCGTTGGCGATGGCCTTGATTCTCTGGCATGGCGGCGGCGAAGCGCTTCAGCAGCGGCTGACCTTGGGCGAGCTGACCGCGTTTCTCGCCTACATGCGCCTGTTTTTTCAGCCCATGCAGGAAATTGCCCGCAAATATTCGGTGGTGCAGTCCGCCTTGGCTTCAGCGGAGCGGATTTTCGAGCTGCTAGACATCTCCAGCAGCATCATTGCCCCGACGCACCCCCTGCATTTGGACAGCGGGCGCATCCGTGGCGACATCCGCTTTGAGCAGGTCAGCTTTGCCTATCAGCAGGAGGAAGACAGCGAAGGCCAGCCCCAAGCCCACGAAGAGAGCAAGGCGGTGCTGCATGACATCAGCCTGCATATTCAGGCCGGAGAAACGCTGGCCATCACCGGCCCGACCGGCGCAGGCAAATCCACGTTGGTCAGCCTCCTTGTCCGCTTTTATGATCCGACCGCCGGGCGGATTTTGCTGGACGGTCACGACTTGCGCGAATTCGCTCCGCAGCTCCTGCGCCGCAAGATCGGCTTGGTGCTGCAAGACCCGCTCATCGAGCCGGACAGCCTGCTGGCCAACATCCGCCAAGACACCGGCTTAACCCGTTCGCACGTGTATCAACTTCTTGTCCGCACCGGCTTGGATGTCTTTGCCGCCAAGCTGCCGCAAGGGCTGGACACCCGCATCGGCGAAGGCGGGCTTGACCTGTCCGCCGGAGAAAAGCAGCTCGTCGCCTTTGCCCGCGTCCTCTGCCGTGACCCGGCGGTGCTGATTCTCGACGAGGCAACTTCCTCGGTGGACAGCGAGGCGGAACAGCTCTTGGAGCAGGCTTTGCGCAACGGCTTCACGGGCCGCACCCTGCTGGTGATCGCCCATCGGCTCTCCACGGTCCGGCAGGCCGACCGGATCGCCGTCTTTCATCAGGGCAGATTGGCCGAGCTGGGCAGCCATGCGGAGCTGCTGGCCCGGCAGGGTCTTTATGCCGACCTGATCGCCGCCGATCTGCGGCAGCATTCCGCCTGATTTTTTATTTCTGTTGACACTGCGGCGGCATCCACGCTATATTTTCCGGTTCAATCCCGCCGGAACAGTTCCGGCCTGTTTGTATTTACTGTCCCTTCTCGCTCTCCCACAGGAATCAGCGAGGGCCATCTATGACCACGAGGAGGAATCATGCGTCATTACGAAGTGACTTGGATCATGCGCCCCAGCTTGGGCGAGGCGCAGTTTGCGGAAATAACTGACCGCACTGCCGCAATCATCACCGGCGACAGCGGCACGGTGATTGACATCAGCCGCTGGGGCATTAAAAAGCTGGCCTACGATATCAAAAAAGAATCGCAGGGCTGCTATGTCTGCATGAATTTCGCCGCGCCCGGCAGCACGGTCAAAGAGCTTGAGCGCATTTTCCGCATTGACGACCGCATCCTGCGCTATTTGACCATCAAGCTGGCCGACACCATTGACGCGGCAGGCATTGAGCAGGTGAAGGAGCGGATTGCCGCGCTGGCGGCGGCCCGTGCCGCTGAGGCGGAAGGCAGAGAGAGCGGCGATGCGGAAAGCAGCATCGCCCCGGAACTGGAAGACGAGCTGTCCTGAGCCGCCCGCCTGACTATTCATGCATAGGAGATATTGATCATGACTGCTCCCACTACCAAGACCAAGAAAGTCTTCCACCGCCGCAAGGTTTGCAAATTCTGCGCTGACAAGCAGCAGGAAGTTGACTACAAGGATATCAAAACCTTGAAGGCTTTTGTCACCGAGCGCGGCAAAATTGTGCCGAAGCGGATTTTCGGCACCTGCGCCCGCCATCAGCGCCAGCTTACTGAAGCGGTCAAACGCGCCCGTCATCTGGCTCTGCTGCCGTATTCCGGCATCGTGCAGCTTTAATCCGGCGGCAATGGCCGGGCGTGGCGACAGCGGGCGGCTGCCGGTATCCGTCCAGACCCTGCTGATCGCGGGCTGTTTTTTTCTGCCCGCCGCCAGCCCGCTGTTTGCATGGCTGGACATGCTGCTGGCTGTGCCGGTTTTCCTGCTGCTGCGGACTGGGCAGGATGAACGGACAGCCCTTGCGCAGCTGCGGAACGGCCTGCTGTTGGCGGCAGGTGGTGTGCTGCTGGCAGGCGAGCCTGCATTGTTTGTATTTTCTTTGGCGATGCTGCCCTTGGGCTGGAGCCTGCACCACAGCGCAAGCAAGACGCTGTCTCCAGTCGAGGCAGGCGGCGCAGGACTGGCCGTGTTCAGTTTGCTCTGGCTGGCCTTCTGGCTGCTTCAGAGCGTGCTGACAGGCGATCAGCCATATGGCAACCTGCTGGCCTTGCTGGATACATCACTGCTCCAGCTTGTTGAGGAAGCCCGCCGCAGCGCGGAGCTGCCTGAAGAAGTCAGCCAGCAAATTGTGGCTCTTGTGGCAGATATCCGCAGCAGCGGGCTGGTGGCCAAACTTCTTCCCGGCCTGCTGGCAGGCGGTGCGCTGCTGACCGTCTGGCTGAATCTGGTGCTCGGCAGCGGCTTGCTGCGCAGGTTCCGCCCGGACAAGGCGGTTTGGCCGGAATACCGCTGCTGGCGGCTGCCGGAGCCGCTGATCTGGCTGCTGATCATTGCCGTCGGTCTGTCGCTGTTCGGCAGCGGCTGGGCGGCGCAGGCCGGATACACGCTGGCTGCAGTAGCTGGTCTGCTGTATTTTTTTCAAGGGTTAGCGATTTTCGCCCATCTTCTGCACCGCTGGCATGTTCCAACTTTCTGGCGGGCAATTTTGTATTTTTTTGTTGCAGCCCAAGGATATGGAATGCTGCTGCTGGCCGTGACCGGCGTGGCAGACACTTGGGCTGATTTCCGCAAGCTCGCCCAGCACGGGCAGCAAGCGGACAGTTCCTCCTGAGCAGCTAACGGCGCAGCCGCCCGGCGGCCAGCCATCAACCGATGAGGCATAGATTATGGAAATTATACTGAGAAAAACCATCGACACCCTGGGCCGTGAAGGCGAGGTGGTCAATGTCAAGCCCGGCTACGCCCGCAATTATCTGATTCCGAACGATTTTGCCGTGGCAATGAACAAGGCCAGCATGGCGCGGCTTCAGAAGGAGCAAGCGGCGATTGCCAAGCGGCTTGCCGAGGAAAAGAAAAATGCCGAAGCCTTGGCTGCCAAACTGGAGAACCTGACGGTTTCCTTGGCTCGCAAGACGGGCAATGAAGGCCGTCTGTTCGGCTCCGTCACCAACGGCGACATCGCCGAGCAGCTCGCCAAGCTGGGCATCGCGGTGGATCGCAAAGCCATCTTGATCAAAGACGCAATCAAAAGCATCGGCGAGTTCAGAGTTGCAATCAAAGTCGGCTATCAGATGACTTCGGATATCACCGTGCAGGTGACGGCGGAGATAGCTGCTGCGTAGTTTTTCCCCGTTTTTTTTGTTGTTCCGCAAATATTGCGGCGCATCAGCCATGCGCCGCAGTCGTTTTTTTTGCTCTGCCTTTTTTGTCCAGGCAGGCGGCAGTTCAAAAACACCGCTTCTTGAGTGATGTCTCCGCTGCCTGACCAGCAACCAGCCGTTTTTCCTTTTCCTTCCCAGCCGTCATCAGGCCTTGGGAAGGTGCCGCCGCAAAATATCGAGGTTGAACGTTCCCTGCTCGGAATCATTCTGATTCAGGACAAAGCTCTGCTCAAAGTGGTGGAGCTGCTCCAGCCGGAAGATTTTTATCTGGAACGCCACAAGGTTATCTACGATGCCTTGGTGACGCTCTTTGAATTGCAGGCTCCGCACGACTCACTTTCTGTCACTGATTTTCTCCGCGATCGCAACCGGCTGGAAAAAGCGGGCGGAGCGACATACCTGAGCGAGCTGACTCAAGTCATTCCCTTCACCGGAATGCTGGTGCATCATGCCAACATCATCCGGCAGAAGGCGGTGCTGCGGCGGCTGATCCAGACCAGCAGCGAGCTGGCCGCCCGCTGCTACGATGCCCAGGGTGATATTGACATGCTGGTTGACCGGGCCGAGCAGACCATTTTTGAAGTCGCCCAGTCGCGCAAAAAACAGGGCTTCGAGCCGATGAGCCGGATTGTGCCCAAAGCCTTTGACCGGGTGACGCGCCTTGCCGAACGCAAAGAGCACATCACCGGCGTGGCCACCGGCTACACGGAATTGGACCGCATGACCGCCGGGTTGCAGCCCTCGGACTTGGTTATTCTGGCAGCGCGGCCCTCAATGGGCAAAGCGCAGCCGCTGGATGCCCGCGTGCTGACCGCCGAAGGCTTCAAGCGCATGGACGAACTCCGCCTTGGCGAGTCGCTGGCATCCATTGATGGCAAGCCATCGGAAGTGACAGGCATCTATCCGCAGGGCAGGCGGCAGATATACCGGCTCACCTTTGCCGATGGCCGCTCCGCTGAATGCTGCGCCGAGCATCTTTGGCGGATTCATTACAGAAACTGGCCCGCCCCCCGCGTTGTCAGCACCGCCAAACTGCTGGATATGCTGGAGCGGAAACGGTATCAGAACCGGATATGGATTGACACCTTCAGCGGCGAATTTGGCACGGCGGCAGCACCTTGGCAAGCAGAGGAAAAAGTTATTTTTCCGGCTTGCCTGAACACGCCTCGTGCCGACCGCCTCCGCCTGCTTGCCAGCCTTCTCGGCAAAAAATGCCGGACAAAATCCAGAGCAGTCCGCTTCCGCACGATCAGCAGGCAGCTAGCAGAAAACGTAGTGCGGCTTGTCCGCTCTCTCGGCGGTTCAGCCTGCTTTGCAGCAGCCATGCCCAAGCGTGGAGCACATGCTGGGCAGACTGTTTGTTTCTGCAAGCTGCGCATTCCTGCGTCAGCGAGGAAGAGAAACAAGCGCATCCGGCGGCTGAATCTCCGCAGCATTGTCCCGTCGCGGGTGACGGAAACGCAGTGCATCGCGGTCAGCCATCCGTCGCAGCTCTATGTCACCGACGATTACGTGGTCACGCACAACACTGCCTTGGCCATGAACATCGTTCAGCACGCCACTGTGTCCGGCAAGGTGCCGACCGCTGTGTTCAGTCTAGAAATGTCATCAGAGCAGCTTGCCCTGCGGATGCTCTGTTCAGTGGGCAAGTTAGATGCGCAGCGCATCCGCACCGGCCATCTTTTTAAAGAGGACTGGGCCAAGCTGACCAGAGCAACTGGGATGCTCACCGAGTCGCCGATTTATATTGATGACACCGCCGGTCTCACGGTGCTGGAGATGCGGGCCAAGGCCCGGCGGCTGAAATCCGAGCACGGTCTTGGGTTGGTGGTGGTGGATTATCTCCAGCTCATGCAGGGCCGCTCCGGCTCTGAGAACCGCAATCAGGAAATCAGCGAAATCTCGCGCTCGCTCAAGGCGATGGCCAAAGAGCTGGACGTGCCGGTGCTTGCCTTGTCCCAGCTCAACCGCAGCTTGGAGGGCCGCACCGACAAACGGCCCATGATGTCGGATTTGCGTGAAAGCGGAGCAATAGAACAGGATGCTGATGTTATTATGTTTATTTACCGAGATGAGGTCTATAACAAGTCGCCGGAGAACCCGAACAAAGGCATCGCCGAAGTGATCATCGGCAAGCAGCGCAACGGGCCGACCGGCACAGTCCGGCTGACCTTCCTTGGCGAATACACCTCGTTCGAGAATTACAGCGACTTGAATCCTCCGCATGAGGCCTCCTACGGCTGAAAGGGGCCGCCGCGCATTTTTTGCTGTGCAGAAAAAACGCCGCGTTGTATGCTGCTCCGGGCAGCGCAATTTTTCAATTCGGCAGGACAAGCGATCATGGACACCAGCAGACAGGAACCTTTGAGATACGACTTCAAGAGCATTGAAACCAAATGGCAGCAGAGGTGGCTGACGGAAAAACCGTACAAAGTCAGCGCGGATCCGCAGCGGCCTAAATATTACGTTCTGGAGATGTTCCCATATCCGTCCGGGCGCATTCACATGGGACATGCCCGCAACTACTCCATCGGCGATGTGGTGGCCCGCTACAAGCGGATGCGCGGCTTCAACGTCCTGCACCCGATGGGCTGGGACGCTTTCGGTCTGCCCGCCGAGAACGCGGCCATCAAGTCCGGCGTGCATCCGGCGCAGTGGACCTACAGCAATATCGCCTATATGCGCGGCCAGCTCAAGGCGATGGGCCTCAGCTACGACTGGGACCGGGAAATCGCCACCTGCCGCCCGGAGTACTACCGCTGGGAGCAGCTCGTATTCCTGCAACTTTTAGAAAAAGGTCTGGTCTATCGCAAAAAGACCACCCTCAACTGGTGCGAGGGCTGCGCCACGGTTCTGGCCCGCGAGCAGGTTATCAACGGCTGCTGCTGGCGCTGCGATCAGCAGGTGGTGCCGAAAATCATGCACGGCTGGTTCCTCAAGATCACTGACTACGCCGAGGAGCTGCTCGCTGATTTGGACAAGCTGGGCGGCTGGCCGGAAAAAGTCGTGACCATGCAGCGCAACTGGATCGGCAAAAGCCAAGGCTTGGCCTGCGATTTTCAAGTTGAAGGCCGCGATGAGAAAATCACCATTTTCACCACCCGCCCGGACACCATTTTCGGCGTGACCTTCATGTCCTTGGCCCCGGAGCATCCGCTGATTGACTCGTTGATTGCGGGCACGGAGCAGGAAGCGGCGGTGCGCGGCTTCATCGAGCAGACTTTGCTGGAAAAGCAGCGCATGGCTTTGGATCAGGAGCCGGAGAAGCACGGCATTTTCACCGGCAAATACTGCCTCAATCCATTCACCGGCGACAAGGTGCCGATTTATGTCGCCAACTTTGTCCTGATGGAATACGGCACCGGCGCGGTCATGGCCGTGCCTGCCCACGATCAGCGCGACTTTGAATTCGCCCGCAAATACGGTCTGCCGGTGCGTCTAGTGGTGCAGCCGACGGGCGAGCCGTTAGACGGCGCAAGCATGGAGGCGGCTTGGGAAGGCGATGGTGTGCTGATCAATTCCGGTAAATTCAACGGACTGCCTTCAGGAGAAGCCAAGAAAGCGGTGATTGCCGAAGCGGAAAAGCAGGGCTTCGGCAAGGCGCACATCACGTGGCGGCTGCGCGACTGGGGCATTTCCCGCCAGCGCTACTGGGGCGCGCCGATTCCGGTCATTCATTGCGAGAGCTGCGGCGCAGTGCCGGTTCCGGCGGAGCAGCTGCCGGTGGTGCTGCCCGGCACTGAGTCGCCTTACGGCAGCCATGCCCCGCTGCATCAGCAGGAGGCGTTTTATGCCACGACCTGCCCGAAATGCGGCCAGCCCGCCAAGCGCGAGACCGACACCATGGACACCTTTATGGAGTCGTCGTGGTACTTTGCCCGCTACACCAGCGCACGCAAAGAGGACGGCATCTTGGATCAGGAGGCGGCGAAATACTGGCTGCCGGTGGATCAGTATATCGGCGGCGTGGAACACGCGATTCTGCATCTGCTCTATTCACGCTTCTTCACTAAAGCTCTGCGCGATCTTGGTTATTTGAACATTGACGAGCCGTTCACCAATCTGCTCACGCAGGGCATGGTGATCAAAGACGGGGCCAAGATGTCGAAATCCAAGGGCAACGTGGTTGACCCCGACAATCTGATTCAGCAGTACGGCGCGGACACGGTGCGGCTTTTCGCCCTCTTCGCCGCCCCGCCGGAGCGCGATCTGGAATGGAACAGTCAGGGCGTGGAAGGCTGCTTCCGCTTCCTCAGCCGGGTTTTCCGCCTGATTCACGCCAGCTTGGACTGCTTCGCCCCGGAAAATGCGGGCGCGGTTGACATCGGCAGCCTTTCGCTTGCTGACCGGCAATTGCACCGCAAGACCCATCAGACCATCCGCCGGGTGACAGAGAGCATCGAAAAAGATTTTCATTTCAACACCGCCATTTCTGGGGTGATGGAGTTGGTCAACCAAATCACGGCGGAGACCGCCCAGCCTGCTGACCGCAGTGTGCTGCGCGAGGCTCTCGAAACCGTGCTGCTCCTGCTCTTCCCGATGGTGCCGCATTTCTGCGAGGAACTGTGGCAAATCACCGGCCACAGCCAGACCTTGCAGACGCAGGCTTGGCCGAGATTCGACCCGGCGGCGGCTGAGGAGGATGAGTTGACCATTGTTGTGCAGGTCAACGGCAAGCTGCGGGGCCGCCTGACGGTTCCGGCGGCCACCGGCGAGGAGGAGCTGAAGGCGCAGGCTCTGACTGATGAAAAAGTGGCCAGCTTCATCGCGGACAAGACGGTTCAAAAAATCATTGTGGTCAAAGGCAAACTGGTTAATATTGTCATCAGATGATCAGGCGCAAACTTCCAACGGAGCTGACTGTGAGCAAACTATCTGCAATCCTGCTGTCGTTAGCCTGCCTTGCCCTGCTGCTCGGCGGCTGTTCAGGCTACTATTTTCCTGCCGTCTATGACGGGCCAGCAGTGTCCATCTACATGCCGACCTGGAAAAACCGCACCGACAAACTCGGCATTGACAGCACGATGTACAATTCGTTATCTGAATGGTTCCTCAAATCGGATACAATCAAGCTGACCAAAGAAAAGACCGGCGCAGACCTGATTTTAGCTGGCGAGATAGTCTCCATCCATCTGCCCAGCATTGGCTGGAACAGCGCATCCACCGCGACAAATGTCAAGGTGGAGCTGACCTTGCGGTACGTGCTGAAAGACCTGCAAAACAACAAAATCCTCTGGGAAGAGCCAAACCAAATCTGGACTGAGGACTACAACACGGTCGCGCAGAAGGCGAGTTCAGAGGATGAGGCGGTCAAGCATATCCTGGACGATGTTTCGGAAAAGATCTATCTCGGCACAATTTCCCGGATACGCAGGCTGCCTCAACGCGGCACGGCCAAATAAGACGGAAGAGAAGCGTGGCTGTTTTTCGCTGACGAAGACGGGGCTTGACAAAATTGCGGGCAGGCCGGAAAATTCCGTTGAGACCTGCCCGCTTCAGCAGGCTGCGGCGAAACAGCAGAAATCGGCAAAGCGATTTAAAAACAGCTTCATATCCCGGATTATCTGGCGTATAGTCAACAGATGGAGACAGACCGGCCGCAGCGACCTGCCGGACAACCAAAGCACAGCGAATGAGGGTATCAGATGAACTACGGTGTAGTCAGCCAAGAACAGCTTGAAAAGATTGATGAAATACTGTCCGAGCAGCTCATCAAGATCGGTGTGGACTGTGTTATCATCATTGATATGGCCGGGAACATCATCACCGCGAAGGACAACGGCGCCGCGAAATATGATGTCTATTCCTTCGCCGCTCTGGCAGCCGGCAACTTCGCCACGGTTGACGCAATGGCCAAACTGGTCGGCGAGCAGGAGTTCTCGCTCCTTTTTCACAAGGGCACAGACTGCAACATCCATTTCTCGAAAATTGATGAGGAGCTGCTGCTGATCACCATGTTCGGCAAGCACATATCCTTGGGCTTCCTCAGGCTGAATGTGGTGAAAGCGCTGGAGCAGATACGCAAGCTCTGGGGAAGCGGCAAATAAAGGATTCTCGGCTTCACACTGCATTCGCCGACAGCATCAATTCATACAGCGGGAGACTGCCTTGAGCTTCATAAATCTGCGGGAAAAAATCGTTCAAGTCAAAATCGTATATTACGGGCCGGGCCGGGGCGGCAAGACCTCCAACTTGGAGTATATCAACCGGAAATTCAGCAAGCAGATTCAGTCTGAGATGGTCAGTCTGAAGACGCACGGCGACCGTACCCTCTTCTTTGACTTTCTGCCCTTTGACATGGGTAAAATCAAGGGCTACGATCTGAAGATTCAGCTCTACACCGTGCCCGGTCAGGTCAAGTACAACGCCACCCGCAAACTGGTGCTGAAGGGTGTTGACGGCATTGTTTTCGTTGCTGACGCGCAAGAGGCGATGCGGGAGAAAAATATCCGCTCCCTCAATCAGCTGCATGAAAATCTGAAGGAATACAAAGAGTCCATTTTCAAAATTCCTTTAGTCATGCAGTACAACAAGGTGGATTTGCGCGATCAGGGCATTCCTATTCTTCCCACCACTGTGCTGGAGCAGGATCTGAACAGCAAATTGAAGGTGCCGTATTTTGAAGCCAGCGCGCTGACAGGATACAATGTGCCGGAGACCTTGAAGAAAATTATATCGCTCACTGTGGTGTCGGTGCAGAAAAAGCTCCTCTGAGATGACGGGCGGCTGGTAGAGCGCCTCTGACCAGTGCGGATAAGACGGATAAGACTATGGCTCCCTCAATCGACGAATTTGAAGACCTCACTCAGTTTGCAGATGAGTCATTCGACACTGGAGAAGTGGATCTTTTTGAATTTGCAGATGATGAGGATTCGCCGCTGCTCCGTCTGAAATCAATCGTCCTGTCGCTGGACTGGGACATCACCGAGGAAATTCTCAACGAGCTGAACGAGGAGCTGGCCAGCCTGCGCAACTTGTGGAAAGACGACAAGGTGGCGCAAATTTATCTCCAAGGCATGGAGAACGTTGGCAAATACATGCGGACAGAAGGAGCCTACGCTCATCCCAACGCTATCAAGCTCCTGCTCACGCTCTATCACAATTTTGAGAAAATCATTTCTTCGGCCAATATCAGCGGCGAAAGCGTCACCTCAATGCTGAAGGCGGACATTCGCAAATTCAAGGTGCTCCAGTATCAAATCAGTGCGCTGAAAAAAGCCAAGGGCGATCAAGAGCCGCCTGTTGCCGAAGACGAAGAAGTCCAGCAGGAGAGCAAGTCTGTCCCGCCCCAAGCGGCCAAGGAGAAAAAAACTGCGAAAAGCGGAGCCGCTGCCGCGCCACCTCCTCCGCCTGCGAAAAAAAAGGAAAGCGGGATGTCCGTGCCGCTGCGCAGCATGGAAGCCACCATTCTGGGATTGGAATGGGAAGTCACCGACGAAGGGTTGGAAAAATTCAGCACCGAAGCGGCGGAGCTGCGCAAGCATCTGAGCGACAACAAAGAGGCGCAGGTGCTGATACAAGGTCTGCAAGCGTTGGGCGCCTATATCCGCGCGGAGAAAATAGAATCCCACCCAGATGCCTTCACCATTCTGCACTCGTTTTATGATGCCCTGAAAATGCTGCTCGACAGCCCGGACTTGGGCGCGGCGCAGCGGCGGCAGATACTGATTGAGCAGATCAGCAGCCTGAACAGCCTGAAAGAGGTCATCGCCCGGTCGGCGGCCAGCAAACCTGCGGAAGAAGGCGAGGACGAGCAGGAAGAAGAACCGGAGGACGAGGAAGTCCCAGCTCCTGCGGCAGAGGCGGATGAGGAGCCTGAGGAGTTCGCTTTCGGCGATGAGGAAGAGGATGATTTCTCCGTTAAGGCCGAAGAAGCATCTGCGCCCGTTGCTGCCCCTGCGGCGAAGCCAAAGGCGGCAATGCCATTGGCGAGCCTCCAGCCAACGGAGACCAGTTCGGAGGAGGACGATGAATTTGATGACGATCTGTTTGCCCAAGATGGCGGCGGAGTCAAGCCTGCGCTGGCCGATGAAGACGAGGATGGAAGTTTTGCCGGCAGTTTGACTTCAGAAGAACTCAGCGGCGATAAAGCGGTGGAGCTGGATGAAAAACTTGATTCCTTCTTCAATTTCGGCGACGAAGAAGAACAACCTCAGAAATCCGTTAAAGCTGCTAAAGTTCCGGTTCAGCCAGAAGAGAAAAAGCCTGCGGCTGAGGTGAAGAAACCAGAAAAATTGTCGTTGGACAATTTATTGGAGACTGATGATAAAGATGAGGATGCGGAGGAAGAAGAGGACGATGATATTGATTCTTCGTTCTTCAATTTTACAGACGATGATGAATCATCTGGCGTAGCAGGCGCAACTGCTGCCGCTGCTGCGGATTCGCTGCATTTTGATGATGAATTGTTTGACGGCCCGACAAAACAGGCGGTCTCGGCGGATGAGGAGGAAAATCAAGGTCTGGCCGCTGTCTCGAAGGAAGAGGAAGAAGATAATGATGATGAGCTTGATGCGTTCTTTAATTTTGACGATGAATTAGATGACAAAGCAGCTCCTCCGTCCGCCCGGCCTGTCGCTGCCGCCTTGGCAGACGAAGAGGAAAGCCCGCTCGGCCTGAGCGCAAATATCTTCGGCGGCGTGGACGAGGACGGGCCAGAGCTGGAACAGGCCGACGATACTCAACCTGCTCTGGCTGATGAGGATGAAGAGCCGGACGACGAAGCGGCTGACGTGGCTGACAGCGATGAAATTTCTGACGGGCTGGACTCCTTCTTCAGCTTTGATGATGAGGACGACAAGAAGGCAGATTCTCCGGCTGCCCAGCCTGCCGTTTCCGAACCTGCTTTGGCAGACGAAGAGGAAAATCCTCTCAGTCTAAGCGCAGGCCTCTTCGGCGGCGTAGATGAGGACGGGCCTGAGCTGGAACAGGCCGATGACACTCAACCTGCTCTGGCTGATGAGGATGAAGAGACGGACAACGAAGTAGCTGACAGTGATGAAATTTCTGACGGCTTGGACTCCTTCTTCAGCTTTGATGATGAGGACGACAAAAAGGCAGATTCTCTGGCTGCCCAGCCTTCCGTTTCCGAACCTGCCTTGGCTGACGACGAGGAGGAAAGTCCTCTCAGCCGGAGCGCAGGCCTCTTCGGCGGCGTGGACGAGGACGGGCCAGAGCTGGAACAGGCCGACGATACTCAACCTGCTCTGGCTGATGAGGATGAAGAACCGGGCGACGAAGCGGCTGACAGCGATGAAATTGCTGACGGGCTGGACTCCTTCTTCAGCTTTGATGAGGACGACGAAAAGGCAGATTCTCCGGCTGCCCAGCCTGCCGTTTCCGAACCTGCCTTGGCTGACGACGAGGAGGAAAGTCCTCTCAGCTTGAGCGCAGGTCTCCTCAGCATGGAAGAGCGGAACGAACCCGCCGTCGCCATTGAGGATGCCGAAGCGGACATTGACACGGCGCGGGCAGCTGAAATCAAAAATAAACTTGACACGTTATTCAGCTTTGAAAATGAGGTTCCGAGCGCAGAAGACGAGCAAGCAGCAGGTGAGAGCTTTACGGAAGAACTGCCAGAGCTGGCTGATGAGCTGATCACCCCCTTGGATGATGATGCTCCGGGCAGCGGCGACACGTTGTTCGGAGCTGATGCTGCTGACAGCAAAGCTGATGCGCAGCAACAAGACGAAGAATTCTTCGCTTTCGGCAGTTCAGATGCAGACGATGAGACTGCCGCCGCGTTGCCAGGTGCTTTTGCTGAGGAATCAGAAGAGGAGTCTGATGATGCGCTGGCGGATGCAGACGAGCAGCATGATGCCTTCTTTGGCTTTGACGGCAATTTAGACCCAGAAGCGGAAGAAGAAGAGCCTGTGGCTGCGGATGATGAGGACAGCGCACTTTTTGCAGAAGAAGCTGATGCCGATTTACTGGCTGCTGCTGACAGCAAATCTGACGAACCGCAGGAGGAATTTTTTGCCTTCAGCGACACAGAATCTGAGGAAGAGCTGCCTGCGGCTGAGGAAGAAGCAACGTCCGCCGCACTTCTTGCCGATGATGAGCAGGATGAGCTGTTCAGCTTGAAAATGGAGGAAGAACCTGCCGAGGAGGCAGCAGGCGGAAGCGAGCCGGAAGACGATCTCCTGCTGGGGGAGGAATATGAGGAGCAGAGCGGGACTGCGCTGCTGTTCGGCCAAGACAGTTTGGCAGATCCTTTTGCCAGTGTTGAGGAGAAAGATGAAGCTGACAACATCGTTGGGCCGGAAGAACGTGCCGACGAGGTTGATGTGGCCGAGATATTCTCCTCGCTCGCTGCTGTGGCTGCCGCGCTGCCGTCCACTCCTTCTCAGCATCATCTCCGCCAAGTATCTGAGCTGGCTGCCGCAGCCCGCAGCTCGTCGTCTTTGCCGCCGCACCAAGCGATCGTGCTCGACTTGCTCGACACGTCTTCGGCTTTGCTTGCCAAGGCACCGCAGACGGCAGCCAGCGCGGCAATCGTGCAGGAGCTGGCTGCCGGATTGAACAAGGCGGAAGAGCCGTCCGCGCTGGCAGAACTGATCAGCCAGTACACGTCATGGCAGAAAAACTTTTTCAGCCAAATATTGCACGGCGGGCAGCATGAGGAAGATGCTGACGGCCACGTTCCGCCGCAAACTCTGGCCCAGCTCAGACAAGAGATGCGGGAAGAATTCCGGCAGCTCAGACAGGAAATGCTGACCCTGCGCCGCTGAACCGCCTTTCACACTGGGGAAGATGCCGCTTCCCCAGTTTAGCTCTTCATGCCTTTGAACCTGTTTAATTTTTTCCAACAATAGGGGCATGAGCGATATCGGTCTCTATCTTCACATCCCCTTCTGTTTAAAAAAATGCGCCTATTGCAGCTTCTATTCGCTGCCGGGCCGCCAGCATCTTGACCGCTATCTGGCCGCTGTCGCCCTGCAACTGCGCCAATCTTCCTCTGAACGCCCTCTGACCAGCATCTTCTTTGGCGGAGGAACGCCAACTATGCTGCCGCCGGAATCGTTGCGGCACCTGCTGATTGAATGCCGCCAGCAATTTTCTTGCACTGAAGACGCGGAAATTTCCATTGAGGTCAATCCGGCCACGGTTGATTTGTCTGCCTTAAAAACCATCTGGCAGGCAGGTTTTAACCGCTTGTCCATCGGGGCGCAGTCGTTTCAAGATAACGAATTGCAACAGCTTGGCCGACCGCACACAGCGGCGGATGCGGCGCAGACCGTCCGCTTGGCCCGCGAGGCTGGTTTCAGCAACATCGGCTTGGATTTGATGTACGGCTTGCCCGGTCAGACGCTGCAAACGTGGCAGGGCACCTTAGCGCAAGCATTAGCCTTGGCCCCGCAGCATCTGTCCATCTACGAGCTGACGATTGAGGAAGGAACGCCCTTTGCCCGGCAGCAGGAGCGCGGCGGGCTGCATTTGCCGGATGAAGACACCGTGCTGCGGATGCTCGAAATAACACAGCAAATGGTCAGCCAAGCCGGTTTGCATCGCTATGAGATTTCCAACTATGCCCAGCCCGGCTGCGAATGCCGCCACAATCTCAATTACTGGCGGAACGGCGAATGGTTCGGCTTAGGGCCGAGCGCGGTTTCCTCAATCGCAGGAATCCGC
Source organism: Candidatus Electronema sp. JM (assembly GCF_048287415.1). Classification (NCBI taxonomy): domain Bacteria; kingdom Pseudomonadati; phylum Thermodesulfobacteriota; class Desulfobulbia; order Desulfobulbales; family Desulfobulbaceae; genus Candidatus Electronema; species Candidatus Electronema sp. JM. The sequence goes on along the minus strand of NZ_JBLWEN010000013.1, from coordinate 21,514 downwards.
CGCACGGCAGTGGCTGATGTGGCGGAATTCTGCCGCCGGATGGAAAGCGGGCAGAGCGTCTGGCAGGAAGAGGAACGCTTGGAACCGGAAGCCTCCTTCCGGGAAAGCGTGGTGATCGGCCTGCGGATGACAGAAGGCGTGTCGCTGACGGAGCTGCGCCGCCGTTTCGGAATTGATGCCGAAGCATACTACGGCGCAACGCTGGCCCGGCTTATCAGACTGAGAATGCTGGAAATTACACAAGGCCATCTGCGCCTGACCGCGCAAGGCCTGCTGCTGGCCAACACCGTGATGGCGGAGCTGGTCTAAAATACAAAAGGGGCGGAATTTATTTTCCGCCCCTTTTGCGTTGCGCCGCTCAGTTCTCTCAGCGGCTGTAAGCATCAGCCATTACTTCATGCACTTCGGAGTAGCTGGACTTGGATTGATAATCTTGGTATACCAGCAAACACCTTGTCTGCACTCGCCAGTCATGCAGAGATCATCGAATTCATGACAATCGGCATTTATCATGCAGCAGGTTCCAACATCACGGGTGATGCTCTTCTTGTAGGTTCTGTTCTTGCAGGTGACAGTAACCTCAATGCTGGCAGTCTGCTTTCCAGCAACACAGGCACGGCTGATTTCTACTTTAGCCGTTTCCTTGCAATCTACATCTTGATTGTCGCCGCCGTCATTATTACCGCCATTTCCACCGCCATTGCCGTTGTCATTTCCACCACCGTTATTATTACCATTGCCGCCACCGGTAACTACAATGATGACTTTACCGTCATTCTTGCGCGTATTGATCACAATGATCTGGATGTCATTTTGATTGAGGGAACCATGCTTGACATCTAATTTGATCTGGATCACCGCAGCGGCGCGGGCGATAGGCAGATTTCCCATCCTCACCTCAATTCTGCCAATCACGCCATTTGCTCTGTCTATATGCCCTGCGCTGATCAGGCTGACCGCATTGAGCAGCATTCCGGCAACAGAATCGCAGGCATTTGCGTCATCCTCAAAAACCTCTTCACCCTGCTGAAGCACTTGAAGATAATATGCAGCCAGCAGCGCGTTGTCCATCGCATATTTGTGCAGATGCTTCCAATGCAGCTTGTGCGCTTCTTTTTCTTTCTGCTTTACCACCACGATCAGCGCGTTATCCGCTTTGATCTTGATGGCTTCCATTTTGCTGCGGCTGACTCCCTTAGCTTGCGCGGCATCGGGCGCGGCGACAAAAAGCACAGAGACCGCCAGCAGCATTGCGACGGCAAGACCTAAAAACGACTTCATATTTCCCTCCAGAGAAAAAAATTAAAAAAACTGCCTCCAATGGGCATACAAAACCATCCTGCAAGAAAGAAGTCAAGGCTTATTTACTTTTTTTGAAATTAAGCAGCGCGGCAAGCTCCAACGGATTGACGATGGTCAGGCTGCCGTCAATCACCTGACCATGCTGCCTGTCCTCTGAGCAGAGCGTGCCGCAGCCAGCGGGCGCGCTGCTTCCTTCTTGCTGCTGTCCTTGCCGATGCTGTACAGGACGATGTTGGTGTCAGCTAAACGCAGGCCGGTCATAGCAATCGTTCCGGCGCAGCTTCTCCATGAGGAACTCAATGAAATCGGGCACACTCTGCGCCTGTGTTTGAGGAAGCTCCCTGCTCTGCTGGTAAATGGATAGACAATGATGCCATGCTGTTGCCTCAGCAGGTTAAGGTTGTCACTCCTCCAGCATCCTGATCCGCACCGTCGGCGCAGCCACGGTGTCGAGCGCGTCAATCTCCCGCAGAGCGGCGGCCACGGCCTCTTCCTTGGCCGTGTGCGTGAGGATGACCACGGCCACCGGCTCATTCTCCTTGCGGCCCTTTTGCAGCACCGACTCAATGCTGATGCTGTGCTGGCTGAGGATGCTGGCGATGCTGGCCAGCACGCCGGGCTGATCAAGGGCAGTGATGCGCAGGTAGCAGGGGCACGTCAGGGCTGAGAGCGGCGCAATAGGCCGGTCAATGATGTGCTCCGGCAACCACGCGAGCGCAGGCGCACGCCCGACAGCTCCGGCGGCGATGTTGCGGGCGATATCGATCACATCCGCCGCCACAGCCGAGCCGGTGGGCAGGCTGCCTGCTCCCGCCCCGCTGAGGATGATGCTGCCGCAGAGGTCACCGCAGAACTCCGCCGCGTTGTTCGCCCCGCTGATTGAGGCGAGCAGGTGCGACTCCGGCACCATCGTCGGATGCACCCGCGCCTCCACCGCCCCGCCGACGCTGCGGCTCACGGCCAGCAGCTTGATCCGGCAGCCGAACTCACGGGCGAACTCAATATCCACCGGCTCAATCCTGCTGATGCCCTCAGTGGCGATCTGCTCCGGGCTGATGTTCATGCCGTAGGCGATGCTCATCAAAATCGCCAGCTTGTGGGCGGTGTCGATGCCCTCTACGTCGTAGGTCGGGTCAGCTTCAGCAAAGCCCAGCCGTTGCGCCTCCCGCAGCACCTCGGCAAAGGGCAGCCGCTCGTCGGTCATGCGGGTGAGGATGTAGTTGGCCGTGCCGTTGAGGATGCCGGTGACTGAAAGCAGCTCGTTGGCGGCCAGCCCTTCTTTCAGGGTCTTGATCAGCGGGATGCCGCCGCCCACGCTGCCTTCAAAGCCGATCTCCACACCCTTGGCTGCTGCTGCGGCGAAAATCTCCCTGCCATGCTGCGAGAGCAGAGCCTTGTTGGCCGTGACCACATGCTTGCCCGCAGCAATCGCCTTGAGGATGAAGGTCTTGGCTGGCTCTATGCCGCCGATCAGCTCCACTGCTATCTGGATGTCCGGGTCATTGAGGACTGCGTCCGCGTCTTTGGTCAGTTCGGCGGCGGCGTATGCAGGCGGCAGCGCGGCCAAGGAGCGGGCGTATATTTTAGTCAGCTGGATGCGCAGGCCGCTGCGCTGGGCGATGCGCTCCTGCTGACGGCGCAGGGCCTCGGCCAAACCCTTGCCTACGGTGCCGAAGCCGATCAGGCCGACGTTCACATTGTTCATGATGCAGAGTCTCGTGCGAAAGGGGAATGAAGAGCATGTCGCCCCTGTTTGTACCCTGTTTGCCCGCAGTTGTCAAAAGGATGCGCCGCATTTCCGCTGGCGTTGGCGACAGGGCTGGAGTATAGTTGAGTTCCGCCACGAACACGCGCAGACAGGGAGCGCGCCTCCCTTCATCCCATATTCATCCTTATATAGAGAGGGCAGTCATGAACATTCTCACCTTCGGACCCAACGGCAGCGGCAAAGGCACTCAAGGCGCAATCGTCAAAGAGAAGTACGGCTTAGATCACATTGAGTCCGGCGCGATCTTCCGCGAGCACATCAAAGGCGGCACCGAGCTGGGCAAGAAGGCCAAAGCCTACATTGACCGGGGCGACCTCGTGCCGGACGAGATCACCGTGCCGATGGTGCTGGAGACTTTGGCAAAATCCAAGGACAAAGGCTGGCTGTTGGATGGTTTTCCGCGCTCGCTGGAGCAGGCGAAAGCCCTCGACAAGGCGTTGACTGAATCCGGCATGGCTTTGGATTATGTGGTGGAAATCACGCTGGAGCGGCAGATTGCCAAGGAGCGTATCATGGGCCGCCGCCTCTGCGCCAATGACAACAACCACCCGAATCACATTGCCTTTGCGGCGATCAAGCCGGTGGAGAAGGACGGCAGGCTGGTCTGCCGGGTCTGCGGCGGCGAGCTGAGTGCCCGCGCTGATGATCAGGATGAAGCGGCCATCGGCAAGCGGCATGACATCTACTACGACGACAAGACCGGCACGATGGCGGCGGTGAACTACTTCAAGCAGAGCGGCAAGGCTAAGGTGATTTCCGTAGATGGCTCCAAGGCGATTAAGGAGGTGTCGGCGGAGATATTGGGCAAGTTGGTGTAAGGGCGGGTTGTTGCAAGGGGCGGGCTGGGTTGCTTCGCCCTTTGGTGTGATCGATTGGTTGAACCAACTTTCTGCTTATCACGCAATTTTGCAGGATAGGCAAAGCTGGTTAATTTTATGATTGGAGATAACCGTGAACTTGATAGAGCTTATATCAAAAATAGTTGATTCTTTGGCCTGGCCAGCAGTAGTCGTTTTGTTGGCTTTTAGGTTCAAACACTCATTAATTCCGATACTTGAAAGTCTATCTTCGATACTTAACAATCTAAACAAGGTTAAAAATGGAGGCTTTGAAATGGAGTTTTCTAGAAAAACCCTTGAAATTGACAGAGCTTCTCCAAAAGCTTTTGGTTCAGACCAAAAAGATTTTGAGCCAAAAATTAATAAGAAAGATAGTTCTCCTAAAGCGATAATTATTGAGTACTGGATTGATATCCTTAGATCTGCGAAGAAGCTTCATGAAGATCAATTTAGCGATTTCTATTTAAATAGTGATGATCATATGGCAATCAATGATTTTTTAGCCAAGAAACGTGTTTTGAATGCTGAGGGAATGAAAATATTTAATGAGCTAAGGAAAATAAGAAATAGGGCGGTACATGAACCAGACTCCACAATTACGATTGACCAAGCTATATTGTTCGCTAAACAATCAAACAGGCTAATAAACTACTTTGATAAGTATAAAAAACCGTAATATGCATCATTATCTTCGGATAATTTATTCGCTGTACTTCTAATTTTCCAGTGAGCAAGGCGTTGTGTGTTTTCCATAAAATGGAGGTATTACATGTACTACATAACCGAAACAACCAAACCCTTCGACCAAGCTGCCGCAGACCTTGAAGCGACAGTCAAGCAGCATGGCTTTGGTGTGCTGCATGTCCACGATTTGGGCAGCACGCTCCGCAGTAAGGGCATTGCCTTTGACCAGAACTGTAAAATCTTTGAAGTTTGCAATCCTGTGCAAGCTGGCAAGGTGCTCGCCACGGACATGCGCCTGAACATGGCATTGCCCTGCCGCATTTCTGTTTTCACTGAAAACGGAACGACGAAGATTGGCACCATCAGGCCGTCGCACATGCTGGCAATGCTTTCGCAGGAAGCAGCTTTAACGCACATCTCCAGCGAGGTTGAAGCGAAGATTATCCAGATGATTGATTCCGCGAAGTGAGAAGAATAACAAAACTGACAGGGAGCAAACATGGACGCAGCAGCCTTAATTCAAAGCAGCCTTGCGGAAAATAAACGGGCTAAAGATGCCTTTGCCGCAGAATCCTCCGGCAAGCTGATCGAGCTGGCGGATATGATAACCGCCTGTTTCCGCAGCGGCGGCAAGCTGCTGATTTTCGGCAACGGCGGCAGCGCGGCAGATGCCCAGCACATGGCGGCGGAATTCGTCAACCGCTTCTTGATCAATCGTGCGCCGCTGCCCGCCATCGCCCTGACCACTGACACGTCCATTCTTACGGCGGTGGGCAATGATTTTTCGTATGAACAAATATTTGTCAAGCAAGTGCAGGCACTTGGCAAGCCCGGCGATGTCGCTCTCGGCATCACCACGTCCGGCACTTCGCCGAATGTGGTCAAGGCCTTGGCCGCTGCCAAAGAGCTGGGCCTGAAGACCGCAGGGCTGACCGGCGGCCTGAGCGTCAAGCCAAATGGCGTGGTGCAATATTGCGATGTGCTGTTGAATGTGCCGTCTCCCTCCACGCCGCGCATTCAGGAAGCGCACCTGTGGATTGAGCATCTGCTCTGCGAGATCGTTGAAAAAACGCTGTTCGGCGCAGTCTGACCCGGAAAAAATCATGCCTTCAGTTCCTCCTCTCGACTTCAGCGGCCTCAACACCTATTCCTTGCACGGGCGGCACTCCAAAGTGACCGTGGCGGATTTTGCCCAGCCTGTAAAACCGGGCATGACGGTGCGGGAATTGATCGCTAATTTGCCCAAGCAGCTGGCAGGCAAGGATTTTCCAGAGCTGGTGGAGCGTATCGCCGCAGCGGTGACGCAGAAGCGGCCTGTGTTGGTCGGCATGGGCGCACATGTGATCAAGGTCGGCTTGGCACCAATTTTGATTGATTTGATGGAGCGCGGGATTATCTCTGCGCTGGCCTTGAACGGGGCGGGTATCATCCATGATGCGGAAATTGCAATGGTTGGCCGCACTTCCGAGGAAGTTGCCAATGTGCTTGGCGCTGGTGCCTTTGGCGCAGCGCGGGAAACCGGCGAAGTTCTCAATCAGGCGATCAACCAAGGGGCGAAAGAAGGCATTGGTCTGGGCGAAGCGGTGGGCAATGCCCTGCTTCAGCAGAATTTTCCTTTCAACGACCAGAGTTTGCTGGCGCAAGCGCGGCGGCTTGGCATTCCTGTGACCGTGCATGTGGCGATGGGCACGGATATCATTCATATTCATCCGGCGGCGGACGGCGCGGCCATCGGCCAGTGCAGCCACCACGATTTCCGCGTGTTCTGCCGCTTAGTTAGCGGGCTGGAAGGCGGCGTGTATCTCAATCTCGGTTCAGCGGTGCTGCTGCCAGAGGTCTTCCTCAAGGCCCTGACTGTCGTACGCAATCTTGGTCATTTGGTGCAGCGTTTCACCACTGCGAATTTTGATTTTATCCGCGCTTATCGGCCCGCAACCAACGTGGTGCATCGGCCCACGCTCGAAGGCGGCAAGGGCTTCAATTTCACCGGCCACCATGAGCTGATGATTCCGTTGCTGGCGGCGGCGGTTGTGGACAGGCTGGGGGATGTTTGATATATTTTGGTGTTTCACAAAAAAAAGATACCATTTGGGCATATCAATGAAGTTCGAACTAACCGATTCTAAAAAAAGATGGTTGCTGATTGTTTTTGCTATCTCAGGATGGATAACAGCAATTTTTCTTATCGTATACCTTTTCTCTTTAAATAAAGAAAATGAAATTCAACCTTTTGAAGAAGGTTTAAGATTTTTTGCCGATAAACTATCGGATGAAATATATAAAAAAATTGGAAACAAAACAGTAGCCTTTTAAAATTTCACTGACTTCCAAGGAAAAGAAACAAATCTTGGTAATTATGCCGCACAGAGACTCTTGCCATTTCTCTTGAAGAATAAAAATATTAAAATTGTTGACAGAAGGCATATTAGGTTAACCCTGAATGAATTTAAGCTGCAAGAAACCATGCTCATGGAACCAGCGCAGGCACTAAAAGTTGGAAAAATTGCCAGCAGTGAATATCTTTTTGTTGGTAAAACTGAATATGCTGATGATTTAATTTCAATTTCTATACAGATAATAGATGTAAATACAAATATTGTTAATGTGTCAGAATCAATAGCTGTGCTTTCAGATAAAATAGCATATAGAATTTCCGGCGGAGAGGAAAAAGACCAAAAGATGTCATTTTTATTTTTTAGAAAAATATACAATTTTTTAAAAGAAAATTATCAGTGGCTTTGGACTGCTATCGTGATACCAATAGCAGGTTGGCTTATGAAAGGCAAGAAAAAGGCAATAATAGATAACAACGAAGAAATAGTTAAATAAAAATGTCCTTTACAGATTTTAACTCGCCAGATGAAGTGCAGAAAGCATACAGCATCATGTATACTGAGGAGAAATTTCTGCACGCTGCGCCCAGAATGCCGTCAGACGCATTTCTTCAGGATTTTGAATTCAGCCGGACCAACTTTGATATTTTCAGCTCTGAAGCTTCCCGCTGCGAAGCGGTGATTTTTCCTTTGCTGCGGGAAGCCTGCAAAGCCTTTGTCGCGGATTACGCGCTCTGGAGCCACAAAGCCATTGCTGTGGCCACAGATGCGCGGCTTTCCGGCATCCCGGATTACATCATCGCCCGCCGCTCTGAACTCGGCAAGAATGTCCTCGGCTTTCCTCTTGTTCTCATTGCAGAAGCCAAGCAAAATAATTTCACCAAAGGCTGGGGCCAATGCCTTGCCGAGCTGGTGGCTGCGCAAAATCTGAATAGCTGCCGAGAACAGCCGGTGTTTGGCATTGTCACGGATGCGGAAGTCTGGCAATTCGGCAAATTGACAAAGAACATCTTCACGCGGAACCTGAGCCGCGCCCTGATTGACGATGTTGCGGCGGTGTTTGGTGCTGTGTATCAAATGATGGAGCTGGCGGCTGGTGCGGCAGATTGATTTTCATAACAATAATATAAAAATGGCAGCAAAAGATTTATTTCATCAGTCCGTAAAAAATGCCCTCAAGAAAGAAGGCTGGGCAGTCACTCATGATCCATTAACCATCAAGGTCGGCGGAATTGGCATGGAGATTGACTTGGGAGCCGAAAATCTGATTGCAGCAGAAAAAGGCGCGGAAAAGATAGACCGTTATCGTCAATGCATCAAAGAGGTGATAAACCGCCACAGCACGCCTTCGGCATACGGCGACACTGAAGTGCAGCAGATTTTTGACACGGAACACGATCATTACCAGCTTGTTCATGCTGGCTGGCACGATAAGGAACGAATATATGGCTGCACTCTGCATCTGGATATCAAGGATGGAAAAATCTGGATTCAATATGACGGCACGGAAACCGGCATTGCGGATGAGTTGGCAGAGATTGGTGTTCCAAAAGAAGACATTGTTCTTGCTTATCATCCGCCGTACAAAAGACCGTACACAGGTTTCGGGCCAGAAGCATGTCTGATATAGAACAAATCTCCAGCCTTGAGCACATCATCCGCGCCCGCCGTTCGATCCGCAGCTTTTCCGGCCAAGTTTCGGATGAAACCTTGCGGAAGATCGTGGAATCTGCTTTATATGCGCCGTATGCTGCCGGAACCGGCATTCCGTTCAAGGAGATACGACGGATTTTCATCTTCCGGCAGCAAACAGCGGCCATGACGCAGGCGCAGGAAATCATTCAGGAGCATCTTCGCCGCAGCGCGTTCAAACTGCGGCTTGCGGCGGTCTTCAGCAAGAAAATGCGCACCTTGGCCGGGCGGGTTCAGGCTTCGGCAGAGAAAGGCATTCCAAGTTTGTGCGAAGGTTCGCTGATTGTGGCCGCAGAACAGAAAGGCTTTCCTGCCGTTGAAGCGCAGTCCCTGGCGCACGTGATGCAAAACATGTGGCTGACCGCAGCCGCGCACGGAGTCGGCTTGCAGCTCCTTTCTCTCACCGGCGGACTGGCGAACAACAAACAATTCATGCAGCTGCTCGGCCTGCCGCCCAATAAATGGGCTTTGTCCGGCTGCGTTGTCGGCATTCCCAAACATGTTCCGGCGGCGCGGGAGCAGCGCAACGCGGACGATTTCATCTTCTGGCTGAAATAAGCCAATTTCATAAACCATCTTGCTATGAAACAACATATCCGCATCGGCACCCGCGCCAGTTTGCTGGCTGTCACGCAATCCACTTGGGTGAAAAAGCAAATTGAACGGCAGCATCCTGGAACCACAGTGGAGCTGGTGAAGATTATCACCAAAGGCGACAAGATTCTTGATGTGCCGCTGGCGAAAGTTGGCGGCAAAGGGCTGTTTGTCAAAGAGATTGAAGATGCGCTCTTGGACGGACGAGTTGATTTGGCTGTGCATTCGATGAAAGATGTGCCTGCCGAGCTGCCTGCTGGTTTGCATGTGGCGATTGTGCCGGAACGTGAGGTGCCTTTTGATGCCTTTATTTCGGTGAAATATAAGACTCTGGCAGAAGTTCCTAACGGCGCGGCTATTGGCACCTCCAGTTTGCGGCGCAAATCGCAGCTTGCGGCAATCCGCCCTGATTTGCAAATTCATGATCTTCGCGGCAACTTGGACACTCGTTTGCGCAAATTAGATGAGGGCGCGTATGATGCGATCATCCTTGCAGGCGCGGGATTGAACAGGCTAGGAATGCAGCAGCGAATCACGGCCCTGTTTACCCCGGAGCAAATGCTCCCGGCCATTGGCCAAGGCGCGTTGGGCATTGAGCTGCGCGAAGCGGACAACGATTTGCTGGCCGGACTTCAGTTTCTGCATCATGCGGACACGGCAGCGGCTGTGGCGGCGGAACGGGCCTTTCTTCTCCGCTTGGAAGGCGGCTGTCAAGTTCCGATTGGCGGCTTTGCAACTGTTGCAGGCAATACGGTGACATTGACCGGGCTTATTGCTTCCTTAGATGGCGAGAAGGTGTTTAAAGAGCAGCTTGCCGGGCCGGTTGCAGAGGCGGCGAAGATCGGCAAAATTTTGGCTGAGAAGTTGCTTGCAGCAGGCGGAAAAGCGGTTTTGGATGAGGTGTATGCGGGGTGAAAATTATTTAGCCCGCATACAGGAAGGAAGTGCGAGTTTTAATAGCTCGCCTTATTTATAACAAATTATTCATTTTCAGAGGAAATAGCAATGAGACTGAGGGACATTCTTGCGGTGTTTTCACAATATTCAAAAGACATTGCTTTAGTAGAATCTGGAATTACAAACGATAGTAACAACAGACGTGTTGAAGGGATATCTCGTTTCCGTATAGCAATACAACAGATAGAGAATACAGGAGCATTCAAGAGTGAGATTGAAGATATTAAAAATATTAACAGAACTATTTTTATAACTCATGATGATTCTGTTGCTTTAAGTAAAGATATATCTAGCAGGCTTAACTCATTGTCTATCAAGCTACAGAACAAATTAAATATTGCCACAGCGGTTCTTTCGGCGGTACTTCCTGTTCAAGATCAAAATTCCATAAGCATTAAACTTCCAAAGATTAATGATTTGAAAGATACAGCCTATATATCAGAGAAGTTAGGAAAAATATTTGATCAGCTGCTTGTGAATGATTTTATCCAAGGTGAAACACGCCTGCAAAATTTTGACACTGGGTCAGAATGGTTAGAGGTTGTATTTAATTCAGCAAAAGCAGCAAGTGTTGTTGTGTCAGTTGTATATTCTGTTATTTACTTACATCGTGAATACATCAAAAACAAAGAGGCTCTTGAAGTTATCAGGAACAGAAGGATTTCAAACGACATATACGAAAATCTCAGCAAACAACTTCTTGATGAAAATGGAAGATTATTAGAAGAACAGGCAGCTAAAATAGCTTTTGAAGCAGGCGCGGAAAAAAACAATCAAGAGTATATCTCACGAGTCAAATTCTGCATCAATGAACTGAACGTCCTTATCGACAAAGGTCTAAAATTTTTCCCCTCATCAACATCTCCAAGTGAAATTAAAAATAAATTGCCTGATTTTTCAAAAAATAACATTGAAGAAATGCTTCCTGAAATTAAAAAACTTCCCGAAAAAACTTTAAAATCAGTAACTACAGAAGAAAACAAACCGTGAAAAATACGCAATCTGCATCCCAAAAAGGCAAAGTTTATCTCGTCGGCGCAGGGCCGGGCGACCCTGGTTTGATCACGCTGCGCGGCAAATTCCTCCTCGAACGGGCCGAAGCGGTGGTTTATGATCACTTGGCCAACGTCAAGCTGCTCGCTCATGCGCCTGCCGAGGCCGAGCTGATCTATGTCGGCAAAAAAAGCAATCAGCACACCCTGCCGCAGGAGGGCATCAACCGGCTGCTGGTCGAACTGGGTTTGGCCGGAAAGCGGGTGGTGCGGCTCAAGGGCGGCGATCCCTTCATTTTTGGCCGGGGCGCGGAGGAGATTGAAGAATTGGTCAAGGCGGGCATTCCCTTTGAAGTGGTGCCGGGCGTGACCTCGGCCACTGCTGCTGCCACCTATGCGGGCATTCCGATAACCCACCGCGATTACACGGCTTCGGTGGCCTTTGTCACTGGCCACGAGGCGGACGGGAAGGAGGAATCGAATATCGCTTGGGACAAACTGGCGACCGGCGCGGGCACGATCATTATTTATATGGGGATCAAAAATCTGCCGCTTATCAGCCAGAAGCTGATCGAAAATGGTCGCTCGCCGGACACGCCGGTGGCTGTGGTGCGCTGGGCTTCAACTCCGCAGCAGCGGTCGGTGGTCGGCACGCTGGCGACGATCAGCGAGGTGGTGGCGCAGGCGAAAATCACTCCGCCCGCCTTGGTGATTGTCGGCGAGGTGGTCAAACTGCGCGGCATCATTGACTGGTACGAGCACCGTCCGCTCTTCGGCAAGCGGATCGCTGTCACCCGCACCCGCGAGCAGGCCAGCGAATTAGTTTCCAAGCTGGAGGAATACGGCGCGGAATGCCTTGAATATCCGACCATTCACATCGAGCCGGTGGCGGATTGCAGCATCATAGATGCGGCGTTGGAAAACATGGCCGCATACCACTGGCTGCTGTTCACCAGCCTGAATGCGGTGACGTATTTCTTCAAGCGGCTGCACGAGAAAGGTTTGGACAGCCGCGCCCTTGCGCCTTGCAAAATCGGCGCGGTGGGCAAAACCACGGCGGATGAAATCGGCAAATACGGCCTGCGGGCGGATATGATCCCGGAAAAATTCACCGGCGAAGGCTTGGCCGAAGCTTTGATTGCCGCTGGCGAAGCGCAGGGAAAACGCTTCCTGCTTCCCCGCGCTCTCAAGGCGATGGAGACGCTGCCGGAGCTGCTGGAAGACGCGGGCGGTTCTGTCACGGTCGCGCCGGTGTATCAGAACGTGCCGCCGCAGGGCCGCAAGGATGAGCTGCGCAAACGCCTGCTGGAGCGCGGTATTGATGTGGTCACTTTCGCCAGCTCCTCCGCCGTCACCAACTTTCTCGACATGGTGGACGCGCAGGACGAGGCGGAACTGCATCAGCTCCTTGATCCGGTCAAAATCGCGGTCATCGGCCCGGTCACGGCGGAGACGGTGCGCAAGCGAGGCCTGAAGGTGGACATCCAGCCGGAGCGGTACACGATTGACGATTTGGCCGCCGCAATCGCTGCGCAGGGCCGCTTGGGCTGAAGTTTGCCGTCATCGTGGTATAAAATATTTTGCGGCAGGTACAGCTTTTTGCATTGTCATTTCCGCTGGCCAAAGCTATACTAAATGCAGAAGACCTGCATCTGTTTTTGGCAGGGGAAGGTCTTAATTCTTTTGAGATGAAGAACATGACTCGAACACACTGCGTTTATCTGCTTGCGGCTTTGGTCAGCAGCAGTCCGGCTTTGGCGGCCCAGCCGTCGTCGGTCTGCATCGCTGAGTGCAGCGACAGCGGCGCGGCGGTCAGCAGCCTGCTGTTGGCGGCTGACATGTATGGCAGATTGAACAGCACTTCTGCGGGCGGCGTTGATTTGTCGCTGAATGAATCGGCCAAGAACTTCAAAGGTATCTTCGCCGAGCAAGGTCAGATTGACGGGCAGGACATCACCTTGTCCTACAACGGCTCTGAAGGGCGGCTTGGCTTTTCTGCCGGTTATCTGTACACCGCCCCGGAAAACAGCCCGGAATCTGGAGCAGTTCTGCTCGACGGATTGGACGGTCAGCACAACAAAAATCTCCTGCACGAGAGCGGTGAAAAGCCGTGGTATGTCACGTTCAATCTGGCCAAGGATTTCAAGGTCAGCGACAGCGTTGCCTTAGGCGTTGATTCCAGAACCATGCTGGTCGCCGCACCTGCTTTGCAGAATGAGGACAAGAACAACAATGGGCAGGCCGTTTGCATGTCCTTCAATCTGCCGGTTTCGTATGGCAATTTCCTGAAGGTGACACCAGAGCTGCAATGGTCTCATGCCTTAGAGACTGACGCGGCGGCCCGGAGCAGTGAACTGGGCGACAAAAATCCAAACACCTTCTACGGCGGCATGTCCATCAGCTTTTCGTACTGAAAAGTTCCTGCATTCGCTCCGCGACAAAAACGAAGAAACAAAATTGTTTCTTCGTTTTTTACTTTCAGTTTCCCCATCACTTTTCTTCCCACCCTGTTGTTTGGTCAGGCTCCTCCCGCAGCCCGTTGTCAGTTAGGCCCCTCCAACATGCAGCGGACTCTGCTGCCAAGTTCTTCTTTTTCCTGCGACGGCAGCTTTTTTCCTTGACGGCTCGCGTGGTTTGCAGTTTAATCTCCCCTTTTTTGACGTTGTTAATTCTGTGCCTGTGAACACCGTGACGGTATTTGCGCTGATATACATTAAAAAATTGTTTTTCAACGTAATTTGCAACACAAAATAAGGAGGCTGTTATGGCTGAAGAGCAGATGGTGAGTGGGAAAAAGCAGGACGAGGTGGTTGCCGCCAAACGGGTCTTTTTCCAGCGGGCTGCGGCTGCGCTGGGTGTCGTGGCGGCTGCCGGTCTGACTGGAGCGGCGGTTGTGAAATCCGCTCAAAAAGCCGAAGGGTCGAACGTCCGCAGCCACGCCGCCGAGGAGGATTTGCGGCAGCAGCAGACCATGAGCGGCAAAGAGTTGCTCATCATGACCGAGGAAGAGAAGCAGCAGATGCTGGACAATCTCCTGCGCAACCATCATCAGACGGTGTCTTGAGGATATTCCTATTCCATAACGGAGGCGATGCACAATGTCAGAAGATAAAACAACGATAGTTGATGAACAGGACGACGGTACGGTGAAAGAATCCCGCCGCGATTTCCTGAAAAAGCTGGGCATTGCCGCCGCTGCGACAGCAGCAGCCCCGGCAGCTGCGGCCAAGGCCGCAAGCATAGCCGAGCATTTGCAAGGGCACTTTGAGCTGATGAGTGACGAGCAAAAGCAAGAGGCCATTGCCCGCTTGGAAGAACGCTACAAAGAACAGTTCGGCAAGGAAGTCACAGTGGCTAACACGCCTGCCCCAGAGGGCGTGCTCTTTGGTTATGCGCTCAACATTGCCAAATGTATAGGCTGCCGCCGCTGTGTTGAAGCCTGCGTTCGAGAAAACAATCAATCCCGTGACCCCAAAATTCAGTGGATTCGGGTCTTGCGGATGGAGCGAGGCACTGAAACCTTTGAATTGGGAAATTGGAACAAGGGTTTTCCCGACAGCAGTCCCTTGGGAGACTACGGCATCCAAGCCGGCGGCCATGCCGATAAACCTGTCGGCATTTCCGGCGATGCCGAGCATTACTACAACCCGGAGCTGGTGCCGGAAGACAATGCCTTTTATTTTCCGGTGCAGTGCCAGCAATGCGAAAAACCGGCTTGCGTCAGAGCCTGTCCAGTGCGGGCAACATATCGGGATCCCAACGGCATCGTTGTGATTGATTACAACTGGTGCATTGGCTGCCGGATGTGCCAGCTGGCCTGTCCATACTGGGCGCGCCGTTTCAACTGGGGCGAGCCGGTGCTGCCGAACGAGGACATGAATCCCAAGACCCATTATCTGGGCAACCGTCCGCGTATGCGCGGGGTCATGGAAAAATGCACCTTCTGTTTGCAGCGGGTGAGAGATGGACGCTATCCGGCCTGTGTGGAAGCCTGCCCTGTGGGTGCAAGAAAGTTCGGCAACCTGCTTGATCCTGAAAGCGAAGTGAGGAAGGTTTTGGCAACCAAGAAGGTGTTCCGGTTCAAGGAAGAGTTCAGCACCTATCCAAAATTTTTCTATTACATGGATTAGAGAGGTATTGATAATGACCATGAAACAGCAAATCGCTTCTTCTTCCCAGAAGCCCATAGCCTTCACCCGCGACTTCTGTCTTTATGCCGTCAAAGGAGGAAAACTCTATTACGGCTGGTTGCTCTTCCTTTCCTTTTTTGCGATTGTCGGCCTTGTCACCACCTACATACAGATGACAACCGGCCTTATCGTCACCGGAGCCACAGACCAAATCTCTTGGGAGCTGTTCGTTTCCAATTTTATCCACTGTCCATCCATAGCGTCGGCGGCAGTGCTGGTGGTGACCCCTGCTTATATCTACAAGCGTAAAGATATGAAGCAGCTGGCCGTCATCGGCGAGGCCATCGCCATGGTCTTCGTGATTATCGGCATCAACTTCATCCTCTACCACATGGGTCGGCCAGACCGGTCGTGGCACGCGGTTCCTGGGATAGGCATCTTCAACTTTCCCAGTTCGGTGCTTACCTATGACATCATCGTGCTGAACGTGTACCTCGTTCTTAACGCTGTGGCGGTCTTCTATTATCTGTACAAACACTATGTCGACCAGCCGATAAACACCACGTTCTATACTCCGCTGATCTACTTTGCCGTGGCATGGGGACCGTTCATTCACATCATCACCGCCTTCATCCTCAGCAGCAATGCGCGGCTCGCTGTATGGCATACCGCGCTCATGCCCTTTTCCTTTTTAGCCATGGCAGCTTCAGCTGGACCAGCCTTGGTGATCATAATATTTTTGGTGATCCGCAAGTTCACCAAACTGGAAATTGCAGACTCCGTAATTGACTTCTTTTCCCAAGTCATTATCTGGGGTTTGGGTGTCCTCATCCTGATGTTTGCGGTGGAGTTCTTTACGGAACTCTATCCAGACACCCATCATGCCGCTCCCCTGAAGTATGCGATTATGGGGCACAACGGTATGGAACCCTATGTGCCGTGGTTTTGGGCAGTTATGACCGTGTTTGTGCTACAGTTCTTCCTGCTGCTCAACAGCAAGGTGCGGAAGAGCTACAACTTCCTGCTGCCGCTGATCTGCCTGTCAGTCTTCCTGAGCGTCCTGATAGAAAAACCCTCTATCTTGATCTTTCCGGCCTTCAGCCCGACCCCCTTGGGTGAGTATGCCGTATATCATCCGACCTTGATTGAAATCTTCAACGTCCTGTTCGTCTGGGCGACCGGCTTTATACTGCTGACCATGGTACTCAAGGGAACGGTTGGTGTGTTGACCGGCGAGGTGCGTGACACCAAAACCGTAGCAGCAAGTGGAGGTGCGAAATGAGTTACGTAAAAGCAGCGGCGTACTGCGGCCTTTTGGTTGTGCTGACGCTTCACACGGCGGCGGCGGAAGAAGGCAAGCCTGAGGCGGCAGCAGCGCAACAGCAACAAGGCCAGCCCAGCACTGCATCAGTTGAGTGCTATGAGAGCATCAAAGACTCCACCAATCTTGCAAAGGTGGAGAACGCGAACCCTAAGTTCGGCTATCCCAATGTGAAGTGCTCACCGACCACCGGCGCGGTGCTGTGGTACGGCGATCCCTACACGGATACTGTGCCTATGGGGGAAATGCCGAAGTTCGGCGATGAGACGGACGGCGACTTTGCCCAAGCGGTCATCCGGCCCCGCATGAAGCACTTCAAAACAACCATGCAGTGCAGCGGCTGTCATCCCAGCGCAGATCAAGCCTCCGCTCCACCGAATGAGCCGCGCCAGCTCCAAATGCATCAGGACATCGTCAGTGATGCCACAAAATTGCAGCATGGCCGGGGCGCAATCTGGTGTTTGGACTGCCATAACACCGCCAACCGCGACACCCTTGTTGACCGCCGTAAGAAAGAGGTCAGCTTTGATGAATCCCAAAAGCTCTGCGGCAGCTGCCACGGCGACACCTACAGCAAATGGCGGACGGGTCTCCACGGCAAGCGCACGGGCGAATGGAAAGTGGGTGGGAAAAAACGGTGGTGGACCTGCACCGAGTGTCATAATCCCCATACCGTTCAGGTGCGCCGCTTTAATCCCGTCAAGCCTGAACTGCCGCCGGATCTGCCACGCGGCATGAGCAGCAATGAAATCAGCAGCAAGCACGAATAAGAAGCTCGGCATGGCAGCAAAGAGCTTGGTTTTCAGGGGAGTACTGGCCCTTGAACTCGCAGCCTGCGCACCTGCCTCAGCGGAGCAACAGCAAGCTGCTGCTCCGCCCGCAGCCATGCCAACTTCTGATGTTTCCCGCTTCAGTCATGACTTTCATGTCAACAAAGTGGGTTTCGGCTGCGCTGACTGCCACACCAGCTTGTTTGAGCAGGCAGGCGGCTCGGCCAAAGCGGCGGGCGATTTCACCATGAGCAGCTTTGAGAAAGGCAAATACTGCGGCACCTGCCACGACGGCCTCACCGCTTTTGCTGCCACTGATCAAGGTAGCTGCGCCCGCTGCCACGGCAGCGGCATGAAGCCGCCTAAGAAAAAAAGCCGCTAAACTGCTGTTGCTGTAACATCTGTTCGTCCCGCATCAAAAGGACGGAGCCGAGCTGGTTCCGTCCTTTTTCTTTTTTGCACTGGCACTGCTGAAGACCCGGATGATAATATACCAGAAAAGAGCTGGCCGTTATTCAGAGCTTGGGAGCGGAACAGCGGCATTTTATCAGAACATGAACAGTCCGGTTTGCCATCATGAACATCAGCCTGCACAAATGAGCGCGGACGAATTCGTATATTTGCAAATAAATTCAACAGGAAAAGCTATCTGAATAAAATATGGCGGTAAAATACAGCATCAGCAAGGACACAGTCCGCGAGTGGAAACGCCTTAGAATTTTTGAAAATTATTCGCCTGCGCCGTATATTGGAACACGATCCTCACATCTTGTCAGGAGGCGGTTGTGATTAACTTGCGGACATCCCTGCTGCTTCTAATCGATGATCTCCTTGTTGTTACGCGTAAATTCTTATATCCGAAGATGTTGCGCTCCGCTCTTGACCGCTGCATGAGACGGCACGGAATTTAAAATCTGATCTCCAGAATTGTTTAAAAAACCGGAGTGCAATCATCCGGGTCGTGACACACAAATCAAGGTCAACTGAAACCAGCCATGTCCTCGCAAAAAAGCGTTGCCGCTCCTGCCGACCTCTTCAGCCGCACCATCTCCTATCTGCGGCTTTCGCTCACTGACCGCTGCAATCTGCGCTGCATCTACTGCGTGCCGCCGGAGGGCCAGCCGCCCTGCCTTGCCCACGACGCGCTGCTCACTTACGAAGAGCTGCTGCGGGTGGTGCGGGCGGCGGTCAGCCTTGGCATGACTAAGCTGCGCCTGACCGGCGGCGAGCCGTTAGTGCGCAAGGGCATCATGGGCTTTGTCGAGCGGCTGGGCGAAATTGACGGCCTGCGGGACATCCGCATCACCACCAACGGCGTGCTGCTGGAACAATACGCGGAAGGACTGAAGGCCGCCGGAATCAGCAAGATCAACATCAGCTTGGACAGCCTGAAGCCAGAGCGGTTTGCGGCAATCACCGGCGCAGACTCCTTCGCCCAAGTTTGGCGGGGGATTGAAAAGGCGCAGGCCGTCGGTTTCGCGCCGGTCAAGCTGAACATGGTGGTGATGCGCGGCGTGAACGACGACGAGCTGGAAGAGTTCGCCCGCCTTTCCCGCGACACCAGCCTGCATGTGCGTTTCATCGAATTCATGCCGGTCGGCTCCCAATCGCGCTGGAACCGCGACACCTATCTCTGCTCTGACAAAATCAAGGAGCGGATCAGCCATCTGGGCGAGCTGATTCCGGTGCCGCGCAGCGAGACGGACGGCCCGGCCAGCATGTTTCGGCTGGGCGAAAACGCGAAGGGCAAAATCGGCTTCATCAGCCCGATCAGCCATCATTTCTGCGACCGCTGCAACCGCCTCCGCCTGACCTCGGAAGGACGGCTCCGCGCCTGTTTGCTCCACGATGCGGAAACTGATCTCCGCGCTGTCCTGCGCCGGGGCTGCTCGGATGAGGATATCTGCGAAACCTTGCTGGCCGCTGTCCGCAGCAAGCCGCAGGGCCACCGCATGGAAGAGCGGCTGCGCGAGCAGGAAGGCGGCTGCCACGGACGGATGTCGCGGATTGGCGGGTGATTGCGTCCCTCATCAAAATCTCATGGATTCTTTATCAAAGGCGAACCTGTCCTTTTTAGATTCGGCATTGCTGCGATCAGGCAGCAGACGGCTTCAATCATTCAGAGAGGACAAGGCTATGCAAAAGAGCTGCAGCAAACTGGGGATTTCTGTTCTGGCGGGTGCCTGCATGGGCGTGTTGTTCGGCGGGTCATCGGCAATGGCGGCGTACAACGTCTATTACGGCCACCTGCACAACCATTCCAACGTCTCGGACGGCACCGGCACGCCTGCTCAGGCGTATGCCTATGCGCGGGACACCGCCGGGCTGGACTTTTTCAGCCTGGCTGATCATGACTCCGGCATCAGCTCAACCGAATGGACTGACCTGAAGAGCACGGCTAACTCGTACAACA
The DNA here is from genome assembly GCF_048287415.1 of Candidatus Electronema sp. JM. Taxonomy (NCBI): domain Bacteria; kingdom Pseudomonadati; phylum Thermodesulfobacteriota; class Desulfobulbia; order Desulfobulbales; family Desulfobulbaceae; genus Candidatus Electronema; species Candidatus Electronema sp. JM. The sequence continues at coordinate 1,719 of NZ_JBLWEN010000013.1, read as the reverse complement.
ATGACGGCAGCTTTGTCGCCCTGTGGGGCTTTGAGTGGTCGTCCAGCGGCAACTACGGCCATGTGACCGTGATCGGCACGGACGACTACTGCACATCTGGCAGCACAGCCACCGACACCTTCCCGGAGCTGGTGACCTGGCTGAATGCCCGCAGCGGCGTGGCCTTCTTCAACCATCCAGGCCGCGAGGACGGCCAGAGCCGGGAGTTCAGCCACTTCGCCACCACGCCGTCCGACAAGTTCGTGGGCATGGAGCTGTTCAACAAGGCCGACGACTTCGACACCTACTACTACAACGACGGCTACTACACCAACGACGGCAGCAAAAGCTTCTTTGACGAGGCCATTTCCCGTGGCTGGGACATCGGCGCGGCAGGCGGCGACGACAACCATACGGCCACCTGGGGCACGGACACCGACTACCGTCTGGCCGTGCTGGCCACCGCCAAGACCCGCGCCGCAATCATGGAGGCCTTGCAGGCCCGCCGGATGTTCTCCACGCTCGACAAGAACCTGACCCTCTCCTTCACGCTGGCTGGCGCGGAGATGGGTTCAGTGCTGGATCCCGGCACCCACGCCCTGCGCATCGAGGCCAATGACGGCAACAACGAGGTCTTCACCACTGTCCAGCTGATCAAGAACGGCGCGGTTGCCCAGACGTGGAATCCCAATCAGGCGCACCCGGTCATCACCGGCAACGTGACCGCCGCCGCAGGCGACTACTATTATGTGAAGGTCACGCAGCAGGACGGCGACGAGGCCATCTCCTCGCCGATCTCCATGAACGGCGCGGCGGGCGGCGGCAGCACTACTGTTTCCGCACGGGTGGCAACCGGCAGCGACGATGCCGAGCAGCAGCAGACCGACGGCGTGGTGACGCTGAACAGCTCTGATCTGGAGCTGGTCTATGACACAACCACCACCGGCAATCAGTACGTGGGGATGCGCTTCGCCAACCTCGGCATTCCGCAGGGCGCGACCATCACCAACGCCTACATTCAGTTCACCGTGGATGAGAAGAACTCCGGCGCAACCACGCTGACCATCAAAGGCCAGGCTGCTGACAATGCGGCCACCTTCACCACGGCCTCCAACAACGTCAGCAGCCGTCCGACCACCACGGCTTCCGTGTCGTGGACACCGGCGGCTTGGAACACTGTCGGCGCAGCAGGCGCGGATCAGCGCACCCCTGACCTGAAGGACATCGTGCAGGAGATCGTCAACCGCAGCGGCTGGTCAGCCAACAACGGCATGGCGATCATCATCACGGGCACCGGCGAGCGCACCGCTGAAGCGTATGAAGGCGCGGCCAGCCAGGCGGCGCAGTTAGTCGTGACCTACGAGTAAGAGCAGCTGGAGCAGCTATCCGGCTGTGCAGAACAGCCCCTTCCTCGGCCTGGCGGTGTGGCCTGTGCTCTGCCGCGCTGGGCCTCGATCTCATCCTGCGTCTTCTGCGATGCCGTGAGCAGCGCGTCGGCAAGCTCCTGATTCACCAAGCCTTCGGCAGCGGCCTGCGCCAGCAGCTCGGCGGCCTGCATGGCCAGCTTGTTGACGCTCTGCCTCATGCCGAAACCGTACTCGGCGTTGTCCTCAAAGAGCGAGTTCGACCAGGCCGGGCCGCGTCCGTCCCCGCGCTTGCAGTACGGGGTGGTGGGCAGGTTGCCGCCATAAATAGAAGAGCAGCCGGTGGCGTTGGCGATCAGCATCCGGTCGCCGAAAA